>NZ_JBITIE010000014.1:62552-247818 GCF_044458665.1 Streptomyces sp. NPDC050422 | reverse complement strand
CGACCACCGCGTCGCCGCTGGCCACGGCCCGGATGCCGGAGAGGAGCTCCTCCGGTAGCGCGTCCTTGATCAGGAAGCCGCTGGCGCCGGCGCGCAGACCGTCGTACGCATAGCGGTCCAGGTCGAACGTGGTGACGATGAGGACGCGGGTGCGGGAGCCGGTCCTGATGATGCGTCGGGTCGCCTCGATTCCGTCGAGCAGGGGCATGCGGATGTCCATCAGGGCTACGTCCGGCTGGTTTTGAGCAATGAGTTGGAGGGCTTCGTGGCCGTTGGCGGCCTCGCCGACGACCGTCATGTCGTCCTGGCTCTCCAACAGCATGCGGAATCCGAAGCGTTGCATCGGCTGGTCGTCCGCGATGAGCACGGTCGTCACGAGGGGGAGTCCTCCAGAGGGAGTCGGAGCCGTACCTGCCAGCCCGTGGTGGTCGGCCGGCCCGCTTCGAGGGTGCCGTCGTACAGCGAGGCCCGTTCGCGCATGCCGGTGATGCCCTGACCGGCGCCGTCGCACGGTCCGGCGCCGGGGCGCGGCGTGCCGTTGTCCGTGATCAGGACCTCCAGCTCCGTCGGACGGTACGTCAGCGTGACCTCCGCCGCCAGGGACGGATTCGCGGTGGCGTGCTTCAGCGTGTTCGTCAGCCCCTCCTGCACCACCCGGTACACCGTCAGTTGACGGCCGGCGGTGGGCGGGACGGGCGGGGGCGTGCCGTGGTGGTGCAGGTGTACGGGGAGGCCTGCGCTGCGTACGCCCTCCAGCAGGGCGTCGATGTCGTCGAGTGTGGGCTGGGGGGTGCGGTCGGCCCGCTCCGGGGGGTCGCGCAGGACGCCCAGCAGGCGGCGCAGTTCGGCGAGGGCCTGGCGGCTGGTGGTGCCGATGGCGTCCAGGGCCTGGGCGGCCCGTTCGGGACTCTTGGCCGCGGCGTAGGCGCCGCCGTCCGCGAGGCCCGTGATCACGGAGAGGTTGTGGCCGATGATGTCGTGCATCTCCCGGGCGATCCGGGTCCGTTCGGCGGCCGCCGCCAGTTGGGCCTGTTGGTCGCGTTCGAGCTCGAGGCGGTTGGCGCGGTCGACGAGGGCCTCCGTGTACTCCTTGCGCGTACGCACCACGATGCCGACCAGGGATGCGAACGCGAAGGCGTACAGGTGCGGGACGAAGATCCGGTCCCAGTCGTCCGGGAAGTGGCCCGAGCCGATCGCGAGCGGGGCGAGCACGATCGCGCCCGACCATGCCAGGGTGCGCATCGGCTGCCTGACCGCGATGTTGAAGACGACGATCTCCTGGAGGAAGGCGGCCTGGATGACCGCCCCCGTCCATACGTTGACCAGGGCGAACGGGGCCATGAACAGGAGCACGGCCAGCGGGTGGCTGCGGCGCCACAGCAGCGGGGCGGAGAACGCCACGCTCATCGTCAGGACCAGCGACTCCGACACGTCCGGGTCGACGGCGACCGTCTGCCAGCCGCCGGACGAGACGTCGAGGACGGCGAACAGCACCCAGAACGTGGTGAGCAGCCCGTTCCAGACGAGGGGGTGCCGGCGGTCGAACGCGCGGACGCGCTGGAGCAGGCGCTGGATGTGTCCGGTGAGCGGGAAGGGGCCCGCAGGCCGGTTGGTGTCGTCGTCCTTCACGCGTCCATCCTCGCGCCCGGTCCTGTCCGCGTCATGCGTCGCGGCGTCGCAGCAGGGCAGCAGCCGAGACCAGTGTGGCCGCTGCCCACAGGACGAGGGCGAGCAGAGCGCCGGTGGGGGAGGCGGCGTCGGGGAGCGGGGTCGCGGAGCCCAGTACGCCGGCTGCCTGGGTGGGGAAGTAGCGGACTGCGGTTTCCACCGCGTCGTACGGGAGCGTGGTGAGCACTTCCGGCAGGACCATGACGCCTCCGATGAAGGCGCCGATCGCGCCGGGCACCGAGCGGAGGAGGGCGCCGAGTCCGAGGGCGACGAGGCTGAGGAGGGTGGTCCCGACGGCGTTGCCCGCCACGGCGCGGAGCATGCCGGGATCGGTGAGGGAGGCGGCCTGGTCCGTGTCGTTGAGGAAGATCTGTGCGACGACGAACGTGAGCAGTGAGGTCGCCAGCATGACGCCGAGAACGGTGGCGGTGAAGACGGCCGCCTTGGCCCACAGGACCGGGAGCCGGCGGGGTACCGCGGTGAATGAGGCACGGATCATGCCGGAGGAGTACTCGCCGGCGGTGACGAGGATGCCCAGCACCACCGTGCAGAGCGTGCCGAGTGTGGTGCCGTAGAGGACCAGGATGACGGTGTCGACGTCCGAGTCGCCGCCGTCGGAGGTGTAGGTGGTGCCCATGACGATGCCGACGGCGAGGATGAGGGCGGCGGCGGAGCCCAGGGTGATCCAGCTGGAGCGCAGGGTGTGGAGCTTGTGCCATTCGGAGCGCAGTACCCGGGCCGGAGTGACGCGGTAGGGGTGCGGGGTGGTGGTCGTCGCGGTGGTCATGCGAGGGCTCCGGCCGGTTCGGGGGCGGTGATCCGGTACTCGACCGAATCCTGGGTGAGGTCCATGAAGGCCTGCTCCAGGGAGGCGGCGAGCGGGGTGAGTTCGTACAGCGGGATGGCGTGGGCGGCGGCGACGCGTCCGATGTGGGCGGAGTCCGTTCCGCGGATCTCCAGTTGGTCCGGGCCGTCCGCAGGGGTGATCTCGATGCCGGGGCCGCGCAGGAGGTCGCGCAGGGCGGTGGCCTGCGGGGTGACGACCTTGACCGCGTTGCCGCCCGCGGTGGCGACGAAGTCGGCGACCGTGGTGTCCGCGAGGAGGCGGCCGCGTCCGATGATGACGAGGTGGTCGGCGGTGAGGGCCATCTCGCTCATCAGGTGCGAGGAGACGAGGACCGTGCGGCCCTGGGTGGCGAGGGATCGGAGCAGGTTACGGATCCAGAGCACGCCTTCCGGGTCGAGGCCGTTGACCGGCTCGTCCAGGATCAGGGTGGCAGGGTCGCCGAGCATCGCGGCGGCGATGCCGAGCCGCTGGCCCATGCCGAGCGAGAAGCCCTTGACCCGCTTCCCGGCGACTGCGGTCAGTCCGGCCAGATCGAGGACGTGTTCGACGCGGCTGCGCGGGATGCCGTGGGTGTGGGCGAGCGCCATCAGGTGGTGGAAGGCGGTGCGGCCCGGATGGACGGAGCGGGCCTCCAGCAGGGCGCCGACTTCGGTGAGGGGCGCGCTGTGGGTGGCGTAGGCGCGTCCGCCGATCGTGGAGCGGCCGCGGGTGGGGGCGTCCAGGCCGAGGAGCATGCGCATGGTCGTGGACTTGCCGGCGCCGTTCGGGCCGAGGAAGCCGGTGACGGTGCCCGGCCGGACTGTGAAGTCGAGGTCCTGGACGACGGTGGTGTCGCCGTACCGTTTGCTGAGTTCGTGTGCCTTGATCATGCGGTCGACGCTATGGAGCGGGCGGGCGCGGGGCGTCGGACCGGGGGCGGGATGTGGCGGCGGGCGTAGTACCGGGGTACGACGGTTCGGCGCCGGCCGAATCTGTTTACACGGGCGTCGGCGGCAGGTCAGGATCGGCGCATGGACTACGTGATTCGCCCGGTGCGTGCCGAGGAATGGCAACTGGTCAGGGAACTCCGACTGGCCGCTCTGCAGGACCCGGTGGCGCCGGTGGCTTTTCTTGAGACGTACGAGCAGGCATCGGAGCGGTCCGACGACTTCTGGCGGGAGCGGGCGGCCGGGGGGTCGGAGACGGGCGCCGGCGGAGTGCGGCAGTTCGTCGCCGAGGCGCCCGACGGCAGTTGGGCGGGCACGGTGACCGTGCTGATCGAGCGGCCGGACGACGAGGTGCGGTTCGGTGAGGCGGCGGCGGTCCACCAAGCGCATGTGGTCGGGGTGTTCGTACGGGCGGAGGCGCGGGGCAGTGGGCTGGCCGAGGAGTTGTTCCGGGCCGGGACGGACTGGGCGTGGTCGCTGGGTGAGCCGTTGATCGAGCGCGTACGGCTGTATGTGCACGAGGACAATCCGCGGGCGGCGGCTCTGTACCGGCGGATCGGGTTCGTGCCGACGGGGGAGACCGTGCCGATGCCAGGTGACCCGACGGCCCGGGAGCTGGAGTACGCGGTGGCGCGTCCGTAGTGGTTGCGCGGCGAGGTGGTGGCCGGGCTCAGGGGGTGCCGGTGCGTACTGTGGTCGTGGCCAGGGTGGTGTAGGTCATCGTGAAGCGTCCGCCCAGGGAGTCGATGGCGTCCCCGACCGCGTTCAGGATGCCGGTCTGCTGCTCGGGACGGAGTTGGGTGAGGCCGCCGGTGGTGGGCAGCAGGTCCAGCCACTGCTCGCGTGTGTAGGTCTGCTCCCAGTCGAATTGCCACTGTTCCGTGTCGTGGAACCGGCCGGTCTCACGGATCCCGTCGGCGACCTTCGCGTAGGCGGCCCGGTAGAGGTCGAGCGGGCGTCGGGCCGGTCCGCTGTTGAACGGGGAGTCGGGCGCCGCCCGCCGGTATGCGGCGGCGAATGGTTCGGCCACCTCGGCGGGCGAACGAATAGTTCGGCCACCTCGGCGGGCGGTTCGTAGGCGTGTCCGAAGATGGTCAGGCGGCCCCCCGGGCGCAGCACCTGTGCTGCCTTCGCGGTGCCGGTGGTCGGGTCCACCCAGTGCCAGGACTGGGCGGCGATGACCGCGTCGAACGTCCGGCCGGCGGGCTGCCAGGCTTCGAAGGTGGCCACCTCGACGTCCAGACCGCGGGCTTGCGCGAAGCCGGCCATCCGGGCGTCGGGCTCGACGCCGAGCACGGTGCAACCGGCGGCCTGGAACTGGCGGGCTGCGATGCCGGTGCCGCAGCCGACGTCGAGTATGTCGGGCCCGGGGCTCCCGTCGGCGATCCGTTTCACCAGCGCGGCCGGGTAGGCGGGGCGCGCCTGGTCGTAGCGTTGTGCGTCCACGCCGAACGATTCGGCCATCCGTTGGGCCTCGTGCGGTTTCGCGGGGGAGGGTTCCGGGTGCTCTCTCGATACTATGGGCATGCGCCCATTTTAGTGGGCGCCTGCCCACTCGACAATGATGCGGGTGGGACGACCTCACGAGAGGATCCGCGAGTGCCGACTGGGGTGCACCTCCGCGACGCGCGGCAGCAGCTGTTCGACGCTGCCGAGCGCGTGCTTCTGCGGGAGGGACCGAACGGGCTGACCAGCCGGGCCGTCACCGACGAGGCGGGCTGCGCCAAGGGTGTCCTGCACCGGCACTTCGCCGACTTCGACGCCTTCCTCACCGACCTCGTGCTCGACCGGGCCGCACAGCTGGAGGTGCAGGCGAGTGCGCTGCGCGAGTCCACCGGATCCGGCACGGTGACCGGCAACCTCGTCGCCGCGCTGACCACCCTGTTCGGGCCGGTTCCGGTGGCGATCATTCCGCTCATCACCTTCAGGGACGAGCTGCGCGCCCGGTTGCGGCGTGCCAGGCCCGGAGGGGGCATCGCGATCCTTGCCGAGGCCACGACCGCGATCTCCGCCTACCTGGCCGCCGAGCGTGAACGGGGCCGTATCGCGGCCGACGCCGACATCGACTCGCTCACCCTGTCCCTGGTCGGTGGCGGGCATCTCCTCTTCACGGATCGCGAGGCCCCGGGCCCGCCGGCCAAGGCGGCCGTCGAAAGGTTCGTCACCGCGGCAGTCGCCGACGCGGTGCAGCGAAGGCCGTAGGGCGGGCGTGCCGGGCGGGACTTTCAGAACACGCCC
The DNA here is from genome assembly GCF_044458665.1 of Streptomyces sp. NPDC050422. Taxonomy (NCBI): domain Bacteria; kingdom Bacillati; phylum Actinomycetota; class Actinomycetes; order Kitasatosporales; family Streptomycetaceae; genus Streptomyces; species Streptomyces sp. NPDC050422. The sequence continues at coordinate 242,139 of NZ_JBITIE010000014.1, read as the reverse complement.
AGACCCCCGGTTCAGAGGGTGGTCGGGGTCTGGAGCTGCTGGGTCCAGCGGGCCCGGGCCTGTTCGCGGGAGCGGAGCAGGGCGAGCGTCGGCAGGCCCTGCTCCTCGCCGGTGGCGAGGAGCTCCGGCAGCCGGGGCAGGGGGGCCACGGCCGCGATGTCGTCGAGGACGAGCGTCATGGGTGGGTCGAGCCGGCCGTCGGACGACCGTGCGGCCATGCGGCGGCCGTGCTCGACCACGTCCGAGGCGAGCGCGGTGAGCAGCGGCATCGCCCCGGGGCCCGAGCGCGGGTTCTCGATGGGTTCGCCGACCACGTAGAGGCTGCCCCCCTCGTCCGCGAAGGATGCCAGCGCGAGCGAGTCGGCGCGGTTCGGTGTGCAGGCGTCCCGGATGTGGACCGAGGACAGGGCGCCGAAGGCCCGTACCGTCAGTTCCTGTGCCATCTCCCGGCGTTCGGGGTGGGCGGTGAGGGCGGACTCCAGCAGTCCGGCGAGCCCGGAGGCCGCCTTGGGGTGGGTACGGAGCAGGCGCACCGGTTCGTGTGCGCTGCCGCCGAGCGCCCAGCGGTGGACCTGGCGGAAGGGGCGGCCGTCGATCGCGGCGGCGTGCAACCAGCACTGCAGGAGGGTCTCCGCGGTGTCGGCCGTCGCCGCGTCGATGCGGGACTGCGGCCGTACCGGGGCGAGGAGTGCGGCGGACCGGGCGGCCGCGCGGTCGGGCTGTTCGCAGCCGGTGGTGGGGGCCCAGTGGAGCCGGGCCGGGGTGTCGCAGAGGTGGCCGGGGTCGTACACGAGGACCGGGCCGAGCTTGGCCCGGGCGTCCTTGGTCTCGGCCCAGACGCTGGGGTCGGAGGTGACGACGAGCAGGGGCCCGTCCGCCTCACGGATGGCCTGGACGGCGGTGGGCCGGCGGGTGGCTGCGGGGCCGTAGATGACGAGGGGCGTGCGCGGGGAGGGGACGACGGGCGGGAGGGGGGCCGGGGCCGAGGTCGGAGCCGGAGCCGAGGTCGGAGCCGGAGCCGGAGCCGGAGCCGGAGCCGGAGCCGGTGTCGAGTCTGGGGCCGGGGATGTCAGGGGCTGGGTGGCTTCGGCGGTGCCTGCTTGTTCGGTGATTGGTTGGGCGCGCGCGGGTTCCTGGAGAGGGACCCGTTCCTCGTACGCGTACTCCTGCGGGGGCTCGCTCCGCGGCTCCAGGCGCTCGGCGCGCCGGCGTGCGCGTACGCCTCGCCAGCGGGCGACCACGCCCATGACGAACACGGTCAGCACCACCAGGACCATCAGTTCGCCGATGAACAGGCCCCAGAACAGCCCGTACCCGGACAGCTCCCCGGCCGGGGTGACCGGCCAGGCGGCGGGCAGGTCGTGCGGGGCCTCCACCAGCCGGCGCATGGCCAACGGGGTCTCGGCGAGGGTGACGCCGTCGGGCCAGCCGCCGTGGGCGAGGAGGCCGGCCAGACCCGTGGCCGTCCAGGCCAGCAGCGTCAGCCCGAGCAGGAAGAGCAGCAGCCCGATCAGCAGCCCGTCGGGGATGCCGCCGCCGTTTCCGTTGCCTCCGTTTCCGCCGCCGCGTACGTCTCCGCGCCCCGCACCCGCCATGTCATGCCACCGTTGACTCGGACGACTCGTTCAGCCGTTGCTGGTTCTCGATCCGTGCCGCGCGCTGCTCCGCCTCCAGTTCGGCGGCGCGTACGTCCTCCGGGAGGAGGTCGGAGGTGGAGGACTCGGTCATGGCGCGGTCGGTGAAGACGAGGGGGCGTTCGGCCTCGGTGATCAGGTGTTTGACGACCTGTACGTTGCCGTTGACGTCCCAGACCGCGATGCCGGGGGTGAGCGTGGGGATGATCTCGACCGCCCATCGGGGCAGACCGAGGACCAGGCCGGTCGCTCTTGCCTCGTCGGCCTTCTGGGCGTAGATCGTGCGCGTCGAGGCCATCTTCAGGATGGCCGCCGCTTCCCGCGCCGCGGCTCCGTCGACCACGTCGCTGAGGTGGTGGACGACGGCGACGAACGAGAGCCCGAGCCGGCGGCCGAACTTCAGCAGGCGCTGGAAGAGCTGCGCGACGAAGGGGGAGTTGATGATGTGCCAGGCCTCTTCCACCAGGAAGATGCGCTTCTTCCGGTCGGGCCTGATCCAGGTGTGTTCCAGCCAGACGCCGACGATCGCCATCAGGATCGGCATGGCGATGGAGTTGCGGTCGATGTGCGAGAGGTCGAAGACGATCAGTGGGGCGTCGAGGTCGATGCCGGCGGACGTCGATCCGTCGAACATGCCGCGCAGGTCGCCGTCGACGAGCCGGTCCAGGACGAGGGCGACGTCCAGGCCCCAGGCCCGTACGTCGTCTATGTCGACGTTCATCGCTTCGGCGGATTCCGGTTCCGGGTGGCGGAGTTGGTCGACGATGTCCATCAGGACCGGCTGGCGGTCGGTCGCCGTCTCGTTCACGTAGGCGTGGGCGACCTTGAGGGCGAAGCCGGAGCGCTCGTCGAGGCCGTGGCCCATGGCGACTTCGATGATGGTGCGCAGCAGGGCGAGCTGCCCGGTGGTGGTGATCGCGGGGTCGAGCGGGTTGAGGCGGATGCCGCCGTTGAGCGCGGAGGTGGGGTCGAGGCGGATGGGGGTGAGGCCCAGTTCCTGGGCGATGAGGTTCCATTCGCCGACGCCGTCCTCGCCCTGGGCGTCCAGGACGACGACCTGGCGGTCGCGGAAGCGGAGCTGGCGCAGCACGTACGTCTTCTCCAGCGCGGACTTGCCATTGCCGGACTCGCCGAGCACCAGCCAGTGCGGGGCGGGGAGCTGTTGCCCGTACAGCTGGAAGGGGTCGTAGATGTAGCCCTTGCCGGAGTACACCTCGCGGCCGATGATCACGCCGGAGTCGCCGAGGCCGGGGGCGGCGGTGGGCAGGTAGACCGCCTGGGCCTGTCCGGTCGAGGTGCGGACGGGCAGCCGGGTCGTCTCCACCTTCCCGAAGAGGAAGGCGGTGAAGGCGTCCGACAACGCGGACAGCGGATCTCGCATGGCGTGACCGACCTCCCTTTCGTCTCTCTCGGTCGTGTGCGGCTAGTGGCGGATGCCGGTGGCGAAGGGCAGGGTGTTCACGAAGGCGCGGTGGTGCTCGCGGTCGCACCACTCCAGCTTCAGATACGACTTGCCGGCCGAGGCCCGGATCGTCCGCTTGTCGCGGGCGAGGGACTCGGGCGAGCGTGACGACACGGTGATGTACCCCACGAGGTTCACCCCGGCCGCGCCGCTCGCGAGATCTTCACCCCGCTGGTCGAGCCGGCCGTAGGCGGCGGTGTCGCGGGGGTCGACGGTGCGGTTCATCTTGGCCTGACGGCTGGCCTCGGCCTCGTCGTTGGTCTTCTCGGTGAGCATCCGCTCGATGGCGATCTCGGTGGGTTCGAGGTCCATGGTGACCGCGACCGTACGGATCACGTCGGGCGTGTGGACGAGGAGCGGGGCGAGGAAGTTGACGCCGACGGGCGTCATCGGCCATTCCTTCACCCAGGCCGTGGAGTGGCACCAGGGCGCCCGGGTGGACGACTCGCGGGTCTTGGCCTGGAGGAACGTCGGCTCGACCGCGTCCAGTTCGGCCGGCCAGGCGTTGCGCTTCGTCATCGCCTGGATGTGGTCGATGGGGTGGTCGGGGTCGTACATCGAATGGACGAGGGAGGCCAGGCGGCTCTGGCCGAGCGGCTGGCGGACCCGGATGTCGGCTTCGGCGAGGCGGGCGCAGATGTCGGTGAGCTCGCGTGCCATGACGACGGCGAGGCCGGCGTCCCGGTCGATCTTGCGGCCGGCGTGCGGGCGGGCGGCGCGGGCCATGGCGTGGGCCTCGGCGGAGAGCTCGCGGGTGAAGTGCATGCAGGCGACGAGGTAGGCGCGGTGCTGCTCGCTGGAGGTGGAGACCATCGACTGGAGTTGCTCGTACGACTCCTGCAGCCAGCCCGGGGAGGCCTTGTCGCCGCGCTGGGCGACGTCCTTGGCGTGGGCGTCGGGGTCGGCGGGCAGGGTGCGGGCCAGCATCTGGATGCGGGTCACGAAACCGTCGCCGTTCGCGACGTGCTTGAGCAGGGTGCCGAACCGGTCGACGAGTGCTTCCTGGTCCTCGCTGTCGCGCAGCCCGACACCGGGCCCCTCGATCTCGATGGCCGCGGTGACGGTACGTCGGTCGGCGTGCAGCAGTACGGCGATCTCGTCCGGCCCGAAGGGTGCGGCCAGCCAGTTGATCCGGCCGATGCCGGGGGGCGGTCCGATCTCGACCTCACGCCCGTCGGCGCTGACGCCGGCCTCCATGGCGGAGGAGCGGTAGGACGTGCCGCGGCGCAGGGAGCGCTTGAAGCTGCGGTTGATCTCGAACCATTTGTAGAAGGTCCGGTGCTTGTACGGGACGTAGACGATCGCCAGGGCCAGCAGCGGGAAGCCGGTGAGCAGGACGATCCGCAGGGACAGGACCGGGACGAGCAGCCCGCTCATCATGCCGAGGAACGCACCGCCGATGATCAGGGCGATCTCGCCCGTCTCGCGGTTCTTGCCGACGATCGCGTTCGGCCGGGCACGGCCGATGAGATACGTACGGCGGGGCGCGATCGGATGGGACTGCGTGCTCAACGCCCGCCACCTCCTGTGCTCTTGTTACCTGAACTGCCTGATCCGCCGGATCCGCCACGTGATCCCCGGCTGCTGTGCGGGGTGCCGGAGGTGGGGCCCGAACCGCTGCGGGGCGGAGGTGCGGCGGAGGGGACAGATCCGCCGCCGACCCCGCTCCCGGAGTTGCGGGAGCTGTGTGCGGCGACTCCGCCGCTGACCGGGTTGGCGGGCCGTCCGCCGCCGCTGTTGTTGCCGCCGCCGCCGCCGTCCTGGCCGCCGCCGCGGCTGCTGTGGGTCTTGATGCCCTGCGAGACGAGAGCGGCGGGCGAGCTGATCATCGCGGCGGCCTGGGAGCCGTCGGTGGCCTGCTTGCGGTTGGTGCGGGCGCCCTGGATCTCGTCGCCGAAGCCGGGGACGAAGCGGTAGATCATGCCGGAGGCGAAGATGGCGAGGAGGATGATGGCCAGCCCGGAGACGACGGCCGAGAACGCGTCGGGCCCGTCGTCCGAGGACAGCGCGCCGGCCAGCCCGAGCACGATGACGATGACCGGCTTCACCATGATCACGGCGATCATGATGCCCGCCCAGCGGCGTACGTGTCCCCACATGTTCTTGTCGACGAGCCCCGCGTACACGGCGGTTCCGAGCAGGGCGCCGACGTAGAGCAGGGCGGCGCGGATCACGAGCTCCAGCCAGAGGATGCCCGCGGCGAGGATCGACACCAGCGAGACGACGATCAGCATGATCGGCCCGCCGCCGATGTCGGAGTCCTTCTTGAGCGCATCGGCGAACGACCCGAAGAAGACATCGGTCTGCCCGCCGGAGGACGAGGAGATGACCTCGGTGACGCCGTCGGTGGCGGAGACGATCGTGTAAAGGATCAGCGGCGTGAAGGCCGATGCGAGCACGGTGAGCCAGAGGAACCCGATGGCCTCGGAGATCGCGGTGGTGAGCGGCACGCCGCGGATCGCCCGCTTGGCGACGGCGAGGAGCCACAGGACGAGCGTCAGCACGGTGGAGGCGGCGAAGACGATCGCGTACTGCTGGAGGAAGCGGGTGTTGGTGAAGTCGACGTTGGCGGTGCTCTTGACGGCCTCGCTGAGCTTGCCCACGATCCACGCTGCGGCGTCGGCGCAGCCGCGGCCGAGGGAGGTGAGGGGGTCGAGGGCGGGGTCGACGCTGTTGGGGGCGTTGGATTTGGGGGCGGGGTTGCCTTCGCAGTACTGGCGCGCAGGTCCTGCGATGAGACCGCAGGCGTCGTTGCTCTTACTCGGCGTGGGGCTTGGCGACGGAGCGGCTGTCACCTGTGCCGCGAAGAGGAACATCAATGTCTGGACGGCTGCCGTCATTGCGGCAACCGAGCTCATTCGAGGACGGAGGCTACCGGGCATACGTGAACCCTCCGAATCCGTTCACCGTGTCTGCGATCTCGTCGGAGCCGGAAACGGGATTGTCGCCGGTTACGGGCGTCGGCCCTTGCTTCTGACCCGTCTCGAGGACCTTCCAGTCCGATCCGGCCCACTTCAGCTTCATCGTCACGGTGAACCAGCCACTGGTTACGGGCTTGGTGGATTTCTCGCCCGTGAGACCGAACAAGCCCGTGCACCACACGTCTACATCTGCGGTCTCCGCGCTGTACTGCTTGATCTTCGTGCCTGCTGGCATGGTTCGGTTGACGAAGGTTGAGCCCGCTGGGGCGCTTCCATCGGCGGTGAGACCGATCTGGGCCAAGAATGCCTGAGAGTAGTCGGCGTCGAAGCCGGCCTGAAGGCTGGCTCTTGTACTCGAATCAGCAAGGGCCTGGACGATCTCGCGTCGGCTGTCATCGTTGAACATGCCGTCCGAGCCAAAGGTCGCAGCGTAGTTCGCCGCCGCGCTCTGCGCCCCCTGCTCGTCGTGCGCGAACCCCGACGGGATCTCGCCGTTCTTCCCCGTCACCGGCTTCGTCCCGGTCGCTGCCGTCGGTGCCGCGCCCGCCTTCTTGTCGTTGCTTCCCGACGCACCGCCCTTGTCCCCGTCGCCTCCGCCCATGTTGGCGAACGCGATGGCTGCGAGCAGCAGGACGATCACGCCCACGACGGTGACCAGTGAGCGTGAGCTGCGGGCCGGGCGGCGGGGGCCGTAGCCGTCGCCCTCGCCGTCGGGGAGGCGGGTGCGGGTCTGGCGCGTACCGCCGATGGTGCTGTAACCGTCGCCCGTACGCCCCGAGTCGTTGCCGTAGCCGTCGTCGTGACTCATGCCGCGCACGCCCCCTCAACCGTTGCCTGAACCGCGTCTTTGTACGACGGTAGCCGTGCTGGTTCCCGCGCGGAGGCGGTGTGGTGACTCGACATCAGGGGGACGCAACCTCTGCCGGTGGGCACGACGGACGGATGGTGAGGGGTGGGCGGGACTGCCCTGGGCGTGGGCCGACGGCTGGTTAGACGGCCATGCCGTAGACGATGGTGAACACGGTTCCCAGCGATCCGATGATGAACACACCGGTCAGGCCCGCGACGATCAGCCCCTTGCCCTGTTCCGCGCTGAACGTGTCGCGCAGGGCCGTCGCACCGATGCGCTGCTTCGCCGCGCCCCAGACCGCGATGCCGAGACAGAGCAGGATGGCGATCGCCATCACGACCTCGATCATTACGCGGGCCTCGTTGCCCAAGGTCCCGAACGGCCCCCAGTTCGGGGCGATTCCGCCGATGATGGTGGTGATGTCGCCCTTCTCAGCTGCCAGGATCATGTAAGTCACCGCCCCTGTTGGGTAGTTCGATGCCCATGCCGCGTGGCACGGGTCACCCTCTATCTTCGCTGATGAAACTGCTCTCGCACGACGACTTGACGGCTCTCTTTACCCGGATCTCGTACATATGACCGGCCTGGCCGCCCTGACCTGCGGATCGAATCGGTGTGTGAGCGATTTGTGTCTGGTTACTCTGTGTATCACGGAGGGTGACGCCGGGCAATGATCGCCATCACGCCACCCTGGCCGAGACCTGCGGCGGGGCCGTAACCGTACCCATCAGGGGTGATGCGGGGAGGTCGGGGCGGCCGCGGGTCGCAGGAGCGGGTGGCGGGGGACCGGTGGACGGGGTGGGGTCCGCCAGGCCGGTGGCGGCCGGAAATCGCACCAGGAGCCGTCAAAGGGAAACGTTCCGGCCTCGGCGAGCCGGGCCACCCTGTCTCCCTCGGTCCTGATGGCCGCGGCCTCCTCGGTGGTCCAGTACGCGGGATGGCCGGTCTTCTCGGCGAAGGACTCCTCGTCCTTCCACTGCCAGGTCCGGTCCGGCGCCACGTTGATGTCGAGCTCGTGGTCGGCGATGTCGATGTCGTGGCCGTGGTGGACCCGGCGCTCCAGATTGACGTACCAGCCACGGAACTTCTGGCTGCGGCCGAAGAGCCACAGGACGGAGTGCGCGGCGTCCGTCGGCTGGTAGAAGAGGGCGTTGCCCATGGGCCACCGGCCGGCGATGACCGGGTAGCCGTTGACGGGGCGTTCGTGCGGTGCGATGTCCCGCAGGTGCGTGGCGCCGCGCGGCAGGGCCGTGCGCCACATCGGGGTGCCCGTCTCCATCCAGACGAGCTGGCCTTCGGGCGTGCGTTCGACGAGGCGTACGGGTACGGAGGCGCTCAGGTGGCCGCCTATGAAGAAGTTCCAGTGCAGGATCTGCCCTGGTTCATCGCTGACGCGGTTGCTCGCGTCGATTCTCGCGTCGAATCCCGGCCCGGCGCCTGTGCCGTTGCCGACGACGTCCCGCTTGCCCGTTTTCATGCACTTGATCATGCCCGCGGAGAGGTCCCGGAACACGTGCCCGGTCATTCGGCGCTGTTGGGGCATCACTGTCGGCCTGCGCGGGGCGTCCTGAAGGGCCGTCCGTAGAGGCCGTGTCAGTGGCCTCCCCGGTTCTCCACGCGCGGTCCCGTGCCCGGCTGCGGCTCGGCGTAGGCACCGTGCACCTCGATGGTCAGTTCCTTCGCCGTCAGGCGGCCGGACACGCACATGTCCCCCGTGTGAACGCTGTGGAGCCCGTCCCGGATGTAGACGCCGTGTTCCTTCCCGCAGCCCAGGTGTGCCAGCGCCGCCGCGATCCGTTTCTCGCTGACGTCGCCCTCCTTACGGGCTTTCTCCAGTTCGTACTGGATGCGCTCGGCCGACGCCTCGCCCTTGGCCCGCCGGGCCGGGCTGAGCTCGGCCGCCATGCGATAGGCGTGGTTGTCGGCGTAGTTGGGCGGCCGGTCGTCGTTGTTGCCTTGTTCCGGTGCTCCGGTCGTGCGCGCAGTGGGTGAGGAGGAGGTCTGGGCCGGGCGGTCTCGGTGGGCTGGGCGCACTTGGGGCGAGGGGCGAACGAGGGGCGGGGGATGGGCGACCGGGCGTCTTGTTGCCCCCGGGGTGTTCGGTGCCGCACGCGGTCACGGTGAGCGCGAGGAGCGCGGCTGTCGCGGCTGTGCGTCCGAGGTGTGTGGTGAGGGACATGACATGACTCTCGGGGTTGGACCGCGCCTCGTCCAAGGGGAGGCCGCGGCCTCGGCACCGGCTCGCGCCTATCCGCGCGCCGCACAACTCCCCAGCAACTGGAAGGCGTTACGGACAGGACGGATCCCCAGTCCTCCAACAGGCCGGTGAAGGCTCCGAAGGTGCCCGCCCACCCATGGGCAACGGATGATGTCCATTCCCATGCGGGTCAGCGTATGGATCACCGGCACCGCAGCTGAGGGCCCGGGGTGGCTTGCCGAGCTGCCCCGCAGACGGCTGGCCGCGCCTTCAGTCGGTGGCGATGCCCCGGGCTGCGAGCACCTCGGGATCGAAGGCGGCGCCCATTCCGCAGTCGTCGACGCCGGAGATCAGCTTCAGGTTCGGCAGCAGATCGAGGTCGTCGAGCGAACCCACGTCGTAGAGCTCGTCCTCGCCGTCCCAGACCGGGGAACACTCCTGGTACACCTCGAGTCCGCCGTCGAGGTTGAGCTCCTCGACCGTCGCGAGCAGTTCCGTGCTGATCTCCAGTGCCTCGAAGTGGGCGCGGGCCTCGGCGAGCACGGTGTGCGCGAGATCGTTCTCGTACGCGTAGCCCTGCGGGTCGTCGATTCCCTTCGCCTTCAGGCAGTCCGCTATACGGAACGCCGGGGTGAGGGTCTCGTCGGTGTACATGAGCTGCTCGATGACGAGGAGCTTGAAGTTGAAGTCGCGGAAGGCAGTCATGCCGGGAGCGTACTGAAGGGCTGTGACAGTCGGGCAGCCCGGCTGGGTGGATCCGTGCTCCTACGCGTCCTGGAGGCGGCGGCCCGTCGTGGAGGCGAAGCCCAGCCAGGTGTGCCGGTTGCCCGCCCAGCACCAGCCGGCCTTCGGGGCGTTGCGTCGCTCCCGGCCGTCGCGACCGGTGCCGTTGCTGATCCAGAGCGCCGGCGTACGGGCGTCCAGTGCGCCGTTCGCCTTGCGCAGCCGGGAGCCGATGGTCATGAAGCAGTGGTTGCGCTCCAGGGCGGCCGGCTGTTGCAGCACCCAGTGGATACCTTCGGTGAGCAGCAGCGGGCTGCGGTCCTGCGCGGTGAGGGCGGGCAGTGCCTCGTCCGGGCTCCAGTTCGCCATGTGGTCGCCGCGGTCGATGCCGCCGAGGACGTAGAGGGGCGCGTCGGGGACCGTGACCGTGTCGAGCGGGGTGAAGAGGTCGACATCAGGCATGTCGACGACGACGAAGCCCGGTTTGTCGTCGCGGCGGAGCAGCGGGGCGAGGGCGGACGCGGGGGCCCGGTCCGGGTGAACGGTGAGCAGCCCGCCGTCCTCGGCTCCGCTCGCCTCGGCAGCCTTGGCGAAGTCGCGGATGTCGGCGGCGGACAGGCCGGCGATCTCGTGGACCCCGAGGTCGATCAGCGTCTCGGCCTGCGCACTGAGGGACGGCAGGGCGGGGAGGGCGGCGGTGACGGGGGTGGATTCAGGCACGATGCTCCTCGGACGGCGGCTGGTGACGTGGACGGCCGGAGACGTAACGAGGCGGCGCCGCCGGAACGTTCCCTTCCCTTATGCCTGGTGGGCAGGACCTCGTACCGTGCGGCGGCGGTGGTACGCGACGGCGACCGCGCCCAGCAACGGGCCCCAGAGGATGAGTGGCTGGTACAGCAGGCCCACGAGGATGTGGCCGGTGTGCGTCATGTCGGCGTGCGGGAAGGTCCACCACCACGCCATCGGTGTCCACAGCGCGGTGAGGCAGACGGCTCCGACGAGCGCGGGCACGGTGGCGGCCAGGGGGCGGACCGTACGCCCGCCGATGCGCGGGATCCAGCGCGGCAGCACTTCACCCCACGGGCGCACCAGGCCGATGGTCAGAAGGGCCAGCAACTCGGTGGCCACGCTCAGGAACAGCATCCACACCTTCGCGCCCGGGGTTTCGAAGCCCGCGAACCCGTCGGCCGTGTAGCCGGCCGGGAAGCCGAGGACGAGCGCGATGCGCCAGAGGCCGGTCGGCAGGACGACGAGGGCGGCGAGGTGCGCGGAGCGGACAGCCCAACGAGGGGCGGGGAGTGTGGTGGTGGGTGTGCACGGGGCGGGGTTCCTGGGCTCCATGACTTCAGCCTGTCCCGCCCGCCCGCATGTTTCGTCGTTCTTCGAGCCCGTTCCGTACCTCCTGAGGGAGGAGCGTGGTTCGGGGGTCTCCGCCGCATGGGGGAGGGGTCAGGCCTTGTCGGAGGCGACCGCGTCAACTCGCGTGAGGAAAGGCTCGGATGGCGACGCAGCCGGTGGATGTCCCATACGGGTACGAGTGCGTCTGACGAGCGGACTCCGCCGCGAAAGCGCTGCTCCCTGGGGCCTGCTGGAGCGGCTGGAGCGCGGGAGTACGTGTAGGCAGGAGGAGACGGAGGGCGTACCGGTTTCGCCTCGTTCCCGGGGGTGTGGCCGGGCCGTGAGGTAGGAGAAGCTGTGGACCCCGGCCGTTGTCCGGCGGCACAGGGCCGCCGGACACGGGCGCCCCCGACTCCGGGATCAGACACCTTCGCGCAGGTAGAGGTCGCGCAGCAGGCCGATCTCGCCGCCGTGATGTGTGACCTCTTTCAGCGCGTGCAGCGCGAGCTTCAGGTAGGTCTCGTCGGCCCAACCGCCGGGGCCCATGCCTATCGGAGCCAGCAGGCGCTGGTCGCCGAGGGCTGCGATACGGGAGACGAAGTGGTCCCAGTCCTCGGCGAGCGCCTGGATGCCCTCTTTCGCGGTGCCGGGCCACTCCTGGCGGTCACCGAACTCGGGGACGTCCTCGAAGAAGTGGATCACGTAGCCGCGCAGGCAGAGGCTGCCTATGTGCCAGATGCGCCAGGCGATCGTCGTGACGGGGTCCGGTGCGTCCGGACCTGATTCCGGAATCAGCGTGTCGACGCGGAAGACGCCGTCGTCGCCGGGGCGGATGCTGATGCAGTCGCTCACCGGCTCCCAGCGGTACTCGGCGTCGGTCAGGGTCTGCATGCGCTCGAACAGCCGGAATCGCACGTTCTCGAAGATGGCGAGGATGTCGCGCGTGACGGGGTCGGGCACGGTCATGTCAGCTATGTCAGCCATGTCAGCTCCAGGGCTCGGTGACTTCGGGTCGGTTGGGGGATCAGGATCGACGGGCCGACGGGCCGACGTGCTGATGGGTCGGTTACGTGCCGCTGCCTCGGCGTGTTTCGCTGGGTGCGGGCAGGGTGGTGAGTTCGGCCGATCCCGTGGTCGCGGATCCGTTCGGGTTGCCGAGTCGTTGAGCAGTCCGGGACGGCGACCGGGAGGTGGGCGGGTTCCAGCTGAGAACCCAACCGGCGGTCAGCGCCGCGGCGCCGCCTGCCAGAGCGATTGCGCCACCTGTTCCGACGCCTGCGGCCACCGAGCCGAAGCAGGCCGGCCCGACACCCTGCAGCGTCATGTTGCCGGAGCCGAGCAGGCCGAAGGCCTGGCCCTGGCCGTCCTGCGGCAGGGCGTCCAGGAACGGCCGTTGCAAGCCGAGGCCGTAAGCGAATCCAAAGCCGCAGATCAGCAGCAGACAGGCGGAGACGCCCACTCCGGGCTCGGCAGCGAAGCCGACCAGCGGCAATCCCATCACCGCAATCAACGGGACTACCAGTCGCTCCCGGGTGGGCGGCTGCAGCAGCCGGCCCACCAGCAGGTCACCGACAAGCATGCCGACCGGCAGACAGCCCATCAGTACCGCGTACCAGCCGGGCGCGAAGTGGCGCCCTCCCGCGTAGGCGACGATCAGGCCTTCCGCGCCCGCTACGAACGCGGGGGGTAGCCACTGGGCCAGCATCAGGCGTCGCACCGTGCGTCCGCGCAGCAGCAGACCGACGCCGTGCAGGCTTGCCCGGAGGGCCCCGCCGTCGCCCCGAGCGCTGCCGGGTGTGCCGCCGAACCCTCCCGGCTGCAGCCGGGGCAGCCGGATGCGGACAGCGAGCGCGCAGCCGAGGTAGAGGGCGGCGCTCACCGCGAGCGCCCGGTGCGGGCCGAGTACCGCGACGGTCGCACCTCCCAGCGCCAGACCGAACAACTGCGCGCCGGAGGCGGCGATGTTGTTCAGCGAACGGCCCAGTACATAGGCGTCGCCCTCCAGCCACTGTGCGACCAGCCGACTCGACGCGCCGCTGAACACCGGTGTGATGAGGGCGACGAGCGCCACGACAGCGAGGCTTGCCGCGATCGGCATCCTCACCAGGGCGAGCAGCAGGGCGGCGGCGCACTCCAAGGCGTAGCCGCCGGTGATGAGCGCGCGGGGCGGAAGCCGGTCGGCCAGTGAGCCCAGCAGCAGCGAGCCGAACAGCTGCGGGAGAAAGCCGATGCCGAAGGCCAGTGCGCTGAACAGCGCGGAGCCGGTGGCTGTGAAGACCAGAACCGAGAACGTGGTGATCCGCAGCGCGTCAGCAGTGATCGCGACGGTGCGGGTCGAGAAGAGCAGCCGGAATCGCGGCTCGGCCAGCACCTCCCGGTAGGTGGCACGGCGGTTGCCCGGTGAGGGTTCGGCGGTCGGGGTCATGACGCCCAGCCTCGCCGTGTGCCCGCGTCATTCACCAATGATTCGTCGCTGGACGAATCGGAACGGACGTCCGGCGGTAGCATCGCAGGGTGCTCCGCTTCGAAGTCTCCGTCGAGGACCTGCTGCGCAGCCGCTTCGCACTGTCGCCCGCGATGGACCTCTGCGCCCTGCTGCGCTCCCTCGCCGGCCAGGACCAACCACTGCCGCGAGCCTGGGCCACCCGGCTCCTGCCGGCCTTCGAACGGCTTCGCCGCGACAGCGAACTGGACGCCGCCCTCGCCCTGCAGACCCCGCAAGGCGGACCGGACTTCGTCGCCCCGCCCCCGCGCGGCCTCAACCAGACCTGGGCAGACGACCTGGACATGATCCGGGCCACACCCCTGGAAGCGGCCCGCCATGAAATCGCCACCAACGCGACCGGCCCGTCCGCCCGTGATCCCCGCGTACGCGCAGTACTGGAGTCGACGGACGCCGTCTCCAGGATCGCCGAAGCGATGGACCGGGCGTGGCACGAGCTGCTCGGCACGGACTGGCCGCAACTGCGCGCGATCTGTGAGCGAGACGTCGTGCACCGGGTGGGTTTGATCGGCGAACACGGATGGGTCACGACCATCGAGAGCCTGCACCCGAGCATCGCCTGGCAGGCCGGCGGTATCGAGGTCGGCCACTTCCCCCAAGTCGCTCCCGTCCGCCTCGCCGGCGACGGGCTCCTGCTGATCCCTTCGGTCTTCGTCGCGAATATCGCCGCCCACCTGGAAGACCCCTGGCCCAGGACCCTGATCTATCGTGCCCGCGGCACCGCCGCCCTGTGGGGCGAACAGGAGAGCGTCCCTCAACCGGCCGCGCTGACCGCCCTGGTAGGCCGGGCCCGCGCCCGGCTGCTGTTGGCGCTGGACGCCCCAGCCAGTACCAGCCACCTCGCCCGAAGCCTCGCCATGGCACCTGGCGCGGTGGGAGACCACCTCGCCATCCTGCGAGGCGCGGGGCTGCTCGTCCGCGCCCGGTCCGGACGGTCGGTGCTCTACCGGCGCACCCCGCTCGGCGAGGCGCTGGTCGCCGGTTCGGGCTGAGGGCTGAGGGCTGAGGGCTCAGTGCGTCCGGCCTGAGGCAGCTCTCCTGTTTGCCCCGCAGGGCGGCGGTGCTCAGTCCTCCAAGTCCCGGGCCAGATCTTCCCAGGGCAGGCCGCGCAGGGCTGCCGGGGCGTTGTCGTTCGTCGGGGGGTCCGGAGTGGGCTGGAACCAGACGACGACGAGTGCGGAGAAGTACCAGCCCGAGTTGTGGGCCGGGTCGATCTCGGTTGAGTTGAACGCGCCGATGCAGGCGACGGCGGGCAGGTCCTCGATCGGCTCGCCGCGGTGGTCGGCCCAGCCCCGTGCCGTGGTCTCCGGGGGTATCAGGTGGACGGGCCGGCCGGGGTAGGCCGTTTCTGCGGTACGTACGAGATGGGCGGTGATGCGCTCGTTGACGCGCTGCGTCGGGGCGCCCTCGAGCAGTCCGCCGTAGGTCGAGCGGAGCCGTAATTCGGCGAGGTCGATGCTGCGGCGTGAGGAGAGAGTGAGGTGGCTGAGTGACATGGGGCGGACCGTACATCCGGCCTCCGCATCGACGCATCTGTCCGCGGCGCCGTGGCTACCGATGGCAGGAGCCCGGCCGCGAGAACGACGGTCCCGTCGACCGGTCCTCGCGTGCTCAGCCGGTGGTCAGAGTCCGGCGAAGTGGTCGAACTCGCCTGCCCGGACGCCCTTGGCGAAGGCCTCCCACTTGGCGCGGGTGGTCGTGACGACGTTCTCCGGGTCGCTTGTCTCGCGCAGGTACACGAGGTCGTCGCCCTCGTCGAAGGCGATCTCGATCCACGGTCCGGGGCCGGTCTCGCCTTCGGGGGCGGCACGGGTCCAGGTGAGGGCGTCAGCCATGGAGGGGCTCCTCCTTGAGCGTGCGGAGGAGTGCGCGGAGGGCGGTGGGGGTGGTGCGGAGTATCGCGCCGGTGGGGTCGCCCGATTCGGTCAGTCGCACGGTGCCGTTCTGTGCGGCCACGTGGACGCAGGAGTTGCCCTGCGCGCAGTAGGACGACTTCTGCCAGATGGGTGAGGTCATCTCGGGTCCCTTTCACAGGCTGAGCGCGATGGTGTGGATGAAGTTCCTGGATTGTTCCCGGCCGAGCGCGATGGTCTCCATCCGGTTCAGGAGGACCTGGTACTTCGCCAGTTGGGAGGCGGAGTCGAGGAACACGGGCCCGTGCGACTGATCCAGGTTGACGGTGTCGAGTTGCGGGACCGGCCCCTGCGCGTAGTAGATCGACTGGCCCGATCCCGCGAAGCTGCCCGCAGCGAAGGGAATCACGAGCACCGAGATGTGCGGGAGCTCGCTCAGTGTCAGCAGGTGCTCCAACTGCTGGCGTGCGACTTTGGGGCCACCGAACTGCATGCGAAGAGATGCCTCGTGAACGACGACTTGTTGCGGTGTCGGGTGCTCCCGGAACAGGACGGTCTGTCGTTTGACGCGGAATGAGACCCGGTGTTCGACATCGGGTGGGGGCAACGCCGGTACGTCCTGCCGGAACACCTCGCGGGCGTGTTCGACCGTTTGGAAGAGCCCGGGAATGTGTACGGTCACCGCGGTTCGGAGGCGTTGGGCGTGATGTTCGACCTCGGCCAGGTCGAGCAGGGGAGCGGGGAGGATCTCGCGGTACTCCTCCCACCAGCCGCGGGCCCGGTCCGCCGTCATCGCGCAGAGTGCGGCGATCAGGCCCTCGTCGGTGCCGCCGTAGTGGTTGGCAAGTGTGCGCACCCGGTCAGGACTTACGCCTACGCGGCCGGCCTCCATGTTGCTGATCTGGTTCTGCTGTACGCCCAGGAGCCGGCCCGCCTGGGTGGCGGTGAGGCCTGCCTGCTCGCGGAGCTTGCGCAGTTCAGCGCCGAACCGGAGTTGACGGCCCGTTGGGTTGGATCTCACGGAATTGTTCGCCTCCTTGAGCGGCTGGTCACCCACAAGGGTGCGAGTTTATGGATTCCTCGCGATTCGGTTAACACTTTAACCGTGACTCGCTAGCTTGGGTTCAGGCCACCCGCCCGGAAGTACCCCGCTCGACGGAGCGGTCTCGTCACTGGGCATCGCAGGACACCTCATGCACGCTTTCCGTCCCTCGTGATCGGAGAACCTCATGCCCACGGCCACCGTAGCGCCGCCCTGGACGTACACCCTCCAACTTCCGCAGGATCCCCGGGCTCCCGGGGTCGCACGGGCCACCCTCCGTAACGTGCTCCGCGTCCACGGCATGGCCGAACTCACCGAAACCGCAGAACTGTTGGCCAGCGAACTCGTCACCAACGCCTACCAGCACTCCTCGGGGCCGTACTCCCTGCGCATGCGCGATGCCGGACGCAGCCGGATCCGCCTCGGGGTCTGGGACACCGAACCGCACATCCCCGCCCCCTTCCGCTGGAGCGCGAAGGGGCCCGACGAACTCAGCGAGCGCGGGCGAGGGTTGTATCTCGTCACCCTCTACGCCGAGAGCTGGGGCGCCTGCCCCCTGCGAGCCGGACTCCCGGGGCAGGGTGGCGGCAAGGTGCTCTGGGTGGAATGCGTCGCCAAGCCGGATTGTCAGTGGGACGACCTACTGTAACTGTGTGTAGTGGCGTTGGTGGCTTTCCGGCAATTGGGGGCGTGATGTCCGAAGCGTATGAGTGCCTCTCGCAGTGCGGTGAGACCGCCGCTGGGCGCGGTTCGAGACCCTCTCCGCGTGCGTGCTCGGCAGGTGCCGCGCCCGCTTCGCCGAGACGGAGGCCGAGACCTATGTCCGTTCCGCGACCACTGCGCCCACGTCCGGGAAATCTCCGTGACATCGCCGAGCAGATCGAAGAAGCGGCGGGTCTGCGGGCGCAGGTCCTGGGAGGGAGTCTCATGATGTCTCCGACTCGGCGCGGTAAGCACGCGGGAACGATCAGGCGGCTCCGTCGCCAGTTGGAGCCCACGCTGCCGCCGGGCACCGGAGCGTATGAGGTGACGTCGGTCGGTATGCCCGATGACCCGGACGGCTATGCGACGCCGGACCTCGTGCTGCTCCCCGACGAGTGGGACGAGGGCGACGCGTGGTTGGCCGACCCGGCGGATGCGGTGCTCGCCGTCGAGGTGATCTCACAGTCGGAGAAGGCGCGCGACATCAGTCAGAAGAACGACTCGTACGCCGTCGCCGGGGTGGCGGTCCTGTTGGTCATCGATCCCCGGCACGGGACGTGGGCTCTGCACAAGCGGCCCGAGAGCGGCTCGTACCAGGAGAGATCGGCCGGAAAGTTCGGGGAGGGTATCCCGTTGCCCGATCCCCTGGGCCTTGTCGTGGCGACGGACTCGTTCCCCCGGTACGGGACCGAGGCCATGGGGTGAGCCGTGCCTCCGAGGATTCGAACCGGCGCATGCTGCGGGCCCGGGACGCGATGGACCGGGCGTTCGCCCAGCCGCTCGACGTGTCGGCCCTCGCCCGGCTCGCCCATGTGTCCGAGGCGCACTTCTCTCGCACCTTCCGGGCCACGTTCGGTGAGACGCCGCACCGCTACCTGCAGCGGCGTCGCGTCGAGCGGGCGATGTTCCTTCTCCGGGAGACCGGCCGCAGCGTGACGGACATCTGCTTCGAGGTCGGCTTCGGCAGTACGGGGACGTTCAGCCGGACGTTCCGGGAGATCGTCGGCCGGTCTCCCCGCACGTACCGCAAGGAGGCGTTGGCGGTGAACGTCCCGACGTGCTTCGCGATGGCGTGGACGCGGCCGAGCTCCTGAGCGGTCGCATGGGCGTTGATGATGAGGCCGGGTGGCGGGGCGGCGCTCCCGGCCATCAGGACGCGGGGGATTGCCGCAGTCCTTGGATGAGGACGGCGATCAGGCGTCGGGGGTCGTAGCGGGGGTCGTTGTCGTGGCCGATGCAGAGATTGCCGATGCCGCGCATCAGCTCGTAGGGCTGGATGCCGACCCGGATCTCACCGGCCTCGGCCGCGGCGTCGAGCAGGTGGGCGCAGACGGGCAGCAGGCGGTCGAGAAAGTAGGAGTGCAGGGCGGCGAAGCGGTCGCTCTCCGACTGCAGCGCATCGGCGAGTCCGTGCTTGGTGACCAGGAAGTCGACGAAGAGGCCGATCCACTGACGCAGCGCGTCGAGCGGTGAGTCCGCGCGGGCCAGCAGGTTCGGGCCGGCCTCGGCGCACTCCTCGATCTGGTGGCGGTAGACGGCGGTGACCAGATCCGTCCGGGTCGGGAAGTGGCGGTAGACCGTGGCCACCCCGACGCCCGCCCGCGCCGCGATCCGGCGGATCGGCGCGTCTACGCCCGAGGTGACGAACACCTCGGCAGCGGCCGCGAGCACGGTCTGCTGGTTGCGCTGGGCATCCGCCCGTCTGCCTCGGGGCGCGGGCTCCCCTGTGGGGTCCTCAGCGGGGTCCTCGGTGGGCATCGACCACGCGCCTCCTCTCCGGTTGACAAAGTGGAACATCGTTCCGGATACTAAATGGAGCGACGTTCCGTTTAGGTTAGCCGACACGGGACGCCCCTGACCACCGTGCTCCTCGCCGGTCACTGGAGACCCGCAGGAGGCACGTGCCGTTGCACAGAAGGAGCCCTCGCCGTGAGCACATCCGCATCCGCATCCGCGTCCGCATCCGCCACCGACCCCGCAGCCGTCGGCGGCCCCGCTTCCGAGGCCCTGGGCGCGCCCGCCCCGGTCCTGTCCTTCAGCCCCGTAACCCTCTCCGTGCCCGACCGGCCCGTGGATCTCCAGGTACGGGTCTCCGCACCCGCGACCGGAACCGCACTCCCGGTCCTCCTCCTCTCCCACGGCCACGGCTTCTCGAACAACCTCTCCTCCCTCAACGGCTACGCACCGCTCGCCAACTTCTGGGCCGCACACGGATTCGTCGTCCTCCAGCCCACCCATCTCACCTCCGCGACCCTGAGGCACCTGGTCGCCGACGCCCCCGGGGCCCCCGACTTCTGGCGCTCCCGTGCAGAGGACATGACCCATGTCCTCGACCGGCTCGACGTGATCGAGGAGGCCGTGCCGCAACTCGCCGGGCGGATCGACCACAGCAAGATCGCCCTCGCCGGGCACTCGCTGGGCGGCTTCACCGCCGCCCTCCTGCTGGGCGCCGGGATCACCGACCCCGGCACCGGGGACGTGGTGCACCTCGTCGAACCCCGGATCAAGGCCGGCGTACTGCTCGCCGCACCCGGCCGGGGCGGCGAGGTCTTCAACGGGCCCATGGCCGGGCAGTGGCCGATCATCGGGGCCGTCGACTTC
The DNA here is from genome assembly GCF_044458665.1 of Streptomyces sp. NPDC050422. NCBI lineage: Bacteria > Bacillati > Actinomycetota > Actinomycetes > Kitasatosporales > Streptomycetaceae > Streptomyces > Streptomyces sp. NPDC050422. The sequence continues at coordinate 222,313 of NZ_JBITIE010000014.1, read as the reverse complement.
TCCACCATGACCGCACCGGCTCTGGTCGTCGCCGGGGACAAGGACGATTCCCGGCACTTCACGGAGATGGGGCCGGAGTGGCACGCCGACCCCTACACCCTCGCCCCCGGCCCCAAGGACCTGCTCACCCTGTTCGACGCGGAGCACGGGCTCGGCGGGATCGCGGGATACGACGCCGCCGAGACCACCGACGAGAGCCCCGAGCGCGTAGCCGCCCTCGCCCGGCTCACCGCCGCCTACCTCCGGACCCGGCTCCACCCCGGCGATCCGGCGTGGCAGATCACGTCCGAGGCGCTGACGACCGGCCCCGACGCGGTGGGACGGGTCACGTCCAAGTAGGTTCCCCGGCCGGACGGTCGGGCAGCCGATTGAGCAGTTCCGGATAAGTTTTCGCGCGGCCGTCCCCGTAGCGTGAACGTCATGTTCAACGCCATCACGCACTCGCAGATGTACGTCCTCGACCAGGACGAGGCCCTCGACTTCTACGTCGGCAAGCTCGGGCTGGAGGTGGCAGCCGACGTCGATCTCGGGTTCATGCGCTGGCTGGCCGTCAGCGTCCCGGGTCATCCGGAACGTCAGATCCTCCTGGAGAAGCCGGGCGCTCCGGCCATGTCCGAGGAGACGGCGGCGCAGGTCCGCGACCTGGTGACGAAGGGGGCCATGGGCGGCTGGCTCATCCTCACCACGGATGACTGCCGCAAGACGTACGAGACGCTGCTGGCCCAGGGCGTCGAGTTCACCGAGGAGCCCACTGAGCGTCCCTACGGTACGGACTGCGGACTCCGTGACCCGTTCGGCAACCGCATCCGCTTCACGCAGCCGAAGCAGCAGGCCGGCTGAGCTCGGCGGAACGGTAAAGCCTCCCGACGGCCACGGTGGTCGTCGGGAGGCTCGGGGGTGCGGGGTGGGGCCGGGGGTGCGGGGCGGGGCCGGGGGGTCAGGACTTCGAGTCCGCCTGCTTCATGGAGTCCACCGCGTCGGCCACCGTGCCGCTGTACAGGCCCAGCTTCGGGTCGAGGACCTTCACGTCGGGGCCGAGCGGGAAGTTGAGCTGCTCCGCGTTGGGCATGTGGTCGCCGTCGGCCAGCACGTTCAGCTCGTTGATCCAGGTCAGGGCGCCGCTCGCACCGCTCGGGTTGAGGTCGATCACGGCGATGGCGGCGGTCTTCGGCTTGACCGGGTAGGCGGGGGCGCCGCCCAGGCCGCTCGGGACGAGGGGCGTGACGTCGCCGCTGTGGTCGGCGGCGTCCGTGGCGCCCAGGCTGACGCGGGGGAAGTAGCTCAGGCCGCACGCGTTCGTGCCGGTGTTGTTGACCTCGATCACGTGCTGGGTGGCCGAGCCCTCGCGTGCGTACACCCGGACCGACAGGTCCTCGCTCTTGCACGGGTGCTTGTAGGCGTAGCTGTCGCTGGTGTCGCCGCCGGTGGTCGTGCCGGTCTTGGCGGTGCCGCCCTTGGACGTGCCCGTGCTGGAGGTGACCGTCTTCGCGGAGCCGCCGGTCGTCGCAGTGTCCGTGGTCTCGGCGGAGCCGGCGGGCTGCGAGGCGGCGCCCTTGGCGGAGTTGTCCGCCGGGCCGGCCGACTTCGTGCCGCTGCCGTCCCCACCGCAGGCGGTGAGGGCCAGGGCGAGTACGGCGGTCACGGCGGCGCCGAGGGTGGCGGTGCGCTTGCGGGTGTGGATCGTACGCATGTGAGTTCCCCGAGAAGGTGGCGGTCGAGTGGGCGGAGCTGCCGAGGCCCGGAACTTGCGGCGAACCGCTCCCCCTCCTGACCTGCTGACATGTGAAGCTTCCCGCCCGCCGCTCATGTTCTGCTAACGCCTCCCTGACGTCCCGCTGACGTTCCCCGGAATGGCGCTCGGCGCAGGGCCCCGAGGGGGCCGGCGTGATTGTGCCCCACGTCACGCGTGACTTTCGCGGTCTGATCACCGTTAGATGTGATGTGCCCAAGCCTGCCTTTTCGGCCGAGACCGCTGCCGTGTCGCCTCCGCCTCCCGCGCCCCTGCCCTTTCTGCTGACGCCGCGACAAGGGGAAGCGGCGCGTGAGCTCCTCTCGTACGTGGCCGGTCTGCCGCTGACCACCGTCGATGCGCAACTCCTCGCCGTCGTGGTGGCGATCCGTGCCGCGCGGGCAGGGGTCGGGAACCTCACGGGTACCGACCTGCGGTCGCTCCGGCTCGACCAGCCGGAGCAGGCGGTGGGCGAACTGGTCGCCGCCGGATGGCAGGTGCCCGACTCGCTGCTCAACGGGGACCCGGACAAGCCGGCCGGGATCATCGTCCCGGACATGGCGCCGGGGCCGGACCACGCGATGCCTCTGGGCAAGGGCACGCGGTCGAAGGTCTCGGGATGGGCCATGCGTACGCGGCTCGCCAAGCCCGTGAAGAAGGGCTCGCCGGCCGCGCGGCTCGCTGCGCTGTTCCTGGCGGCGTACTGCACCGACGAGCTCGTCGGCGAGGCACCCGCCGAGCTGCCCATCGCCTGCTACGCGGCCGTGCCCGCCCTTCTCGAGAAGGGGTTCCTGGCCGAGGTGTCCGGGCCGACGTACCGGCTCGGCCCGGCGGTGCGGCACCTTTCCGGTCTGTTCCGTACCCCTGAGGAGATCGCGGAGATCGCGGCCGAGGAGGCCGTGCGCAGGGCGGCGCGGGAGGCGGCGGCCGCCGCCGAACTCGTGGAGGTCACGCCGGCCCAGTGGTCGGAGTGGAAGTCCGGTGTGAGTCCGGCGCTGCTGCGGCACGTGGAGGCCGTGGAGCAGTGCGCGTCGTGCCGGTGCTCCTTCGGGCGGGTCGCGAAGGCGTTCATGTCCTCGCCCTCGCCCGTCCCCGCGCCCCGGCCGGCGGTGAGCGACCACGACACGTGGCGGGACGCGCACCCGGACTGCGGACGGGAGGCGGCCGAGTTCACCGTGGCCTTCCGGGCGGAGCACGGCCACGGGCCCTCGTACGGGCAGTTGTGCAAGGGGCTGGGCTGGAAGAAGCTCTCGCGCGCGCTGCGGGGGCAGGTCGTGAGCGGGATCCTCGCCGACGGCTGGCTGGCCGAGACCTCGCCCGTGCCGTGGACCCTGCGCCCGGGGAAGGCCGCCCAGGCACAGGGGATCGTGCTGCCGGGGCAGGCTGCGGCGGCCCGGAGCACGCGCTGAGGGTTTTCAGGAGTCCGGCGTGCTGGGGGCGCCGGTGACGCCGGGGGCCCCGGTTGTTTCGCTTCGCGCCGCCAGGATCAGCGTCGCGGCGATGAGGAGCGCGGTGATGATGCCCGTGACGAGGACCGGGGAGGGCGCGAACGTGGCGGCGAGGACAGCCACGACCGCCAGGGGGTGAAGTGCGTCGGCCGCGCGGCGCAGCCCGCCGGTGCGGTGGTGCAGCAGCCACACGAGCGTCACGAAGACGGCGACCGGGATGGTGTACGCCGCTGCTGCGGCCCGGTCGGAGAGGTGGCCGTGGCCGGTCGTGTGGGCCACGTTGACGGCGAGACCGGCGCCGACGGCTGCCGCGGACGCGAAGACCAGGTAGTGCCCGTAACCCCACAGCAGTGCCATGCGCAGGGTGGTGAGCCGGTCGTGCACGCTGGCACTGCGCGCGAAGTAGAGCCACCACAGGGCGAAGACGGTCAGGATGCCCCCGACGACCAGGGCGGCGAGGTCGCCGAGTTCCGCGTGGGAGTCGAGTGCGGCGCGTACGGCTCCGGTGGCGGCGGTGATGGACTCGCCCAGCACGATCAGGGTGAACAGGCCGTAGCGCTCGGCGATGTGGTGCGGATGCCAGGGAGTGGTGGCCGTGCGTTCCGCCCAGACGGGGACGGCGATCTCGGCCAGGACGAGGAAGGCGAAGGTGGCGAGGCCGGTGTCCTCGGGCAGTGTCAGGCGTACGACCCAGCCGACCTGGACGACGAAGACGCCGATGGCGTAGCGCAGGCAGGTGCGGCGTCGTTCGGGGTCGGACCGGGCGGCGCGCAGCCACTGGGTGACCATGGCCAGCCGCATGATCACGTAGCCCCAGGTGATGACCGTGAAGTCCTCGTGCTGCAGGGCCTGTGACGCCCCGGCGGCGAGGACGAGGGCGCCGGTGATCTGGACGAGGGTGAGCAGCCGGTAGGGCACGTCGTCGGTGTCGTACGCGGAGGCGAACCAGGTGAAGTTCATCCACGCCCACCAGATCGCGAAGAAGACCATCGCGTAGCCGAGGACACCGTGGCCGATGTGCCCCTCCGCGAGTTCGTGCTCGAACGCGGTCGCGGCCTGGGCCACGGCCGTGACGAAGCAGAGGTCGAAGAACAGCTCGAGCATGGTCGCGGTGCGGTGCTGCTCGTCGGACAGGCGGGCGACCATGGGCCGGTGCCAGGAGGTGGGGGAGGGGTGCGAATGGCTCATGGGCGCGCATTCTTCCGGCTGTTGCGGCTGGGGGTGGTGGCTCCGCTGCGCGGGTGCGGCGTGGGTCCGGAGGGCGGTGCCCCGCCCGGGGACGTACGGGCGTGGCGCCCGGTCCATCGTTCGGGTGATCTCCCTCGGGGGGCGATGCGTTGGGAGGCCCGGGGAGAGGGGGCTGGGCCGCAGGCCTGCGTACGGGTGCTCGGCGTGTCGTGGTTGCCGGGTTTGGCACAGTGCCGCTCCACGATCAAGGAACGGGGCGAGCGGTGAGCGGTGTGCGGCAGAGGCTGAGCGATCTGGCCGGTGGCGGGGGCGGCCCCGTCGGCGGGGGCCAGTTGAGGCACAGCGACGGGGCGTGGCTGCGGGCAGCCGGGGGTGCGGAGGGGATGGGGTTGCACCTCGGCCCGGTCAGGACGGAACTGGCGACCGCGCACGAGGGGTTGCTCGCGGGGACCGTCGGCCTGAGTGCGCTGGCCGAGCTGGGTTCCGTACGCGAGTCGTGGGAGCGGCGCTTCGAGACCGCGCGCCATGAGTGCGGTTCCCTGGCCGGCAACCTTCGGGCGGTCGCCCGGGCGCAGGGCGAGACGAACGAGACCGTGAAGTCGTCCTTCGCGCCCGTGGCGAGGCGGACGCGGGGGGTCGAGCGATGACGACGGGGACGGGGACGGGGGCCTCCGGGCTGACCTGGGCCCAGTTACGGGACCTGAAGTGCGCCGAGCTGGAGGGTGCGGCGGACGGCTGGGGCAAGGCGAGCAATCGGGCCGATGCGGGGCGGGACCGGATCGAGAAGCAACTGCTGAACGGTCTGCGGGAGACCCAGCAGGGTGCGGCGGCGGACGCGGCGGTGGGCAGGCTGCGGCAGCTGAGCCGGAACCTTCAGTACGTGTACACGGAGTGCGGTCTCGTCCGTACGACGCTGAACAGCCTCGCGCACGAGATGAAGGCCCAGCAACGCTTGTTGCGGGAGGCGCTGGAGGATGCGGAGGCGCTGAGGTTCACGGTGCACCCGGACGGGTCGGTGACATATCCGGAGGCAGGGGAGGGCCTGATCGACGGGAAGCCGCTGGCGGGCGGGACGGCGTCGGTGAGGACGGCGCCGGGGCTCCTGCAGCCGTCGGGGCTGGTTGCCCCGAACCCCAACACGGCCAAGGCGCAGGACATCGCGGACCGGGTGGCGAAGGCGGTGCGGACGGCGGCCGAGGTCGACTGGCGGTTCGCCCGGATCCTGCGGAAGCTGAAGGCCGAGGAGGGCCTGAAGGTCCCGGACCGGACGTGGACGGACGCGGCGGGGGATGCGGCAGCGGTCCGGGACGCGGCGGGCGGCTACCTGAAGTCGGCCATCCCGCACGATGCGAGTCCGGCGGCGCGGCGGTTGTGGTGGGCGGGCCTGACGGACGAACAGCGCGAGGAGTACCTCGCGGTGTACCCGGACCAGATCGGCAACCTGGACGGAATCCCGGCCCTGGTCCGCGACACGGCGAACCGGGACAACCTGCAGTTGCTGATCGGCAAGCTGGAGGGGCAGGGCGGTGAAAGGGCGGAGACGCAGTTGGCGGGGCTGCGGGAGATTGATCGGCAGTTGCAGGCGGGGAAACAGCCGCCGATGTATTTGCTCGGCATCGGCGATGAGGGGAACGGGCGGGCGATCGTTTCGTATGGGAACCCGGATACGGCGCGGAATGTTTCGGCTTATGTGCCGGGGTTGAATACGTCGTTGGATGCGGATTTCGCTAAGAATGACCTTAAGCGGGCTCGCGATACTGCGATCGGCGCTAAGGAGATGGACCCGAGCTCCTCGTCTGCTTCGATCGTCTGGCTTGGCTATGATGCGCCCCAAACCTCGGGAGGTGACCCGATGGGAAGTTTTGATGTTATGGGTGAGACGAACGCCAGGGCTGGTGCGTCGGCCTACAACAGTTTCATGGCCGGAGTCTCTGCAACAAATCAGCACGGAGATCCGCACGTGACGGCGATTGGGCATTCTTACGGTTCATTGACTGTTGGTCTCGCGGCTCAGGAGAGAGGCGGGATCCCCGGAGCGGATGATGTCGTTTTGGTCGGCAGTCCGGGTACGGGTGCGCACTCGGCTGACGAGCTTGGTGTGGGGAAGCAGCATGTGTTCGTGGGGGCAGCCGAAAACGACCCTGTGACCAAATTGCCAAATAGTCGGGAAGCGAGCGGACTGGGCACAGGGGTGGCGGGGGGCGCATCGACAGGGTTTGTGCTGGGGCTGGGCGCAGGGCCGCTCGGTGCAATCGTTGGAGGGGCCGCGGGAGGTATTGCCGGTGGGGCAGCCGGATATGCCGCCCAAGATGCCCAGTCCGAAGAAAGCGACGTGTGGTTTGGTACCGATCCGGCACATCGAGACTTTGGCGCCAATCGTTTTGCTGTGAGCGACGGGCCTCAACTGTTGGAGCGAGGGCACAGTCCGACTGAGGCGCATTCGAACTATTTTGACCCGGCCAAGGATCAAAGGTCTGCTGACAATATTGCAAGAATTGTAGCCGGAAAATCGGGGGAGATCGAACGGGAGCGGCCCAGATGAAGAGCAATATTATGACCGTGTCGATGGCTGTATTTCTTATTTCGGGCTGCGCCTTGTCGTCCGATTCGCAAACGCAGAGAAACGGCGAGGGCGGAGGGAATATGAACATGCAGGAAGCTGCAGATCGAGCAGACGCTATCCTGGATGAAACATTTTTGGGTATCAAGCCGTCGGTTCAATGGGTGCACGGTGAGTCAACGGAGGGCTCCTGTGATGTGTCTCGAAGGCGGGCAGTCATTACTATGATTTCAGAGAAGCGCAGGGGAAGCTTTCTAGGAGTCGTGGAACGAGAATGGGAGGGAGCCGGCTATCATCGGATCGGGGTCAACGCGAATCTGGTCAGTCCGGCAACCTACTTCGAGACGCCGGATGGATTCCGGGTAAGGCTCCTCATTGGTGGAGGCGGGCAGGCCTTCTTCGAAGTTGCCACACCGTGTGTGGATGAGTCTCCAGTCTCGATGCCAGCACCGCAGCCTGGCGGGGCGGATCACGTAGGCGAGCCGGTGCCAATCCCCAACGTCCACTCCGACTTCTGGTCCACCGGCGCATCCTGATGGCACATCAGTGACCCCGATGACTCGTACACACCGTCGAAAACACCCATGAACCCCTCCCCGATGGGGGATGGTTGAGGGGTGCGGAAATACTGGATGGCAGGTGGGATCGGCGTCGGCGTCGCCATGTGCTTCGTCGCGCTGCTCGTCGTCGGTACGTACTCCGCCGCCGCCGGCCTCGTCGGCGGCGGTGGTGGCGGGGCCGTGGCGTTGGCCAAGGGGGCCGTGCCGGCCAAGTATCAGCCCCTTGTGCAGAAGTGGGGCAACCTCTGCCCGGCCATCAACCCCGCCCTCCTCGCCGCCCAGCTCTACCAGGAGAGCGGCTGGAACCCGCGTGCGCAGAGTCCGGCCGCCGCTCAGGGCATCGCGCAGTTCATCCCCGGGACCTGGGCCTCGCACGGGGTCGACGGGGACAAGGACGGGGACCGGGACGTCTGGGATCCCGCCGATGCGATTCCGTCCGCCGCCTCGTACGACTGCGAGCTGGCCGGGTACGTGAAGAAGGTGCCCGGGGATCCGACCGACAACATGCTGGCCGCCTACAACGCGGGCGCGTACCGGGTCATCAAGTCCGGTGGGGTACCCGCCATCGCGGAGACGCAGAACTACGTCAAGATCATCCGGTCCCTGGAGAAGAGCTTCGCCCGGCCCGTCGGGCGGGTGCAGCCCTCGCAGCAGGCCGCGGGCGCCATCTACTTCGCTCAGAAGAAGCTCGGTACGAAGTACCTGTGGGGCGGCAACGGCACCCCGGAGCAGGGCGGGCGGTTCGACTGTTCGGGGCTGACCCAGGCCGCGTACCGGACCGTCGACATCGAGCTGCCACGTGTGGCGAACGACCAGTACAACGCGGGGCCGCACCCCTCGCGGGACGAGCTGCTGCCCGGGGACCTGGTGTTCTTCTCCGACGACCTGAGCAACTCGCGGGCCATTCACCACGTCGGTCTGTACGTCGGGGGCGGGTACATGATCAATGCTCCGTACACCGGTGCCGTCATCCGGTTCGACAAGATCGACACTCCCGACTACTTCGGTGCGACACGCGTCACCAAGGACGGTGCCGCGGCCCTTCCGACCGCGCAGCCGGCGGCCTGACGTTCCGGCGTCGGTGGCCGGAACTCTCTGTGAAGCCTGGGCCCTGAGCTGCGACGATGAGTCACTCTTCGATAACGTCATGGTGATCATTCGGTAGAGAGTGGAACGTACGCACGGGACACGTCGTTCTCTGGTTGGACCGGGGGCGCAGCCACTGACCTGGCGTCGGCCGAGGCACGTAGTGATCGAACCGAACACGGGGGTTCGTCATAGCGGCGCACATGGGTGTGTGCCGCAGCAGCAGACAAGGCAAGGGGCCGCGGCAGATGGCTGGACTCGCACTGGATGGGTCGAACCCCGATGTCAGCCTGCTCTACGACATCAACGGGCTCGCGAAGTCCGCTCCCACCTGGTTCGACCGGGTCATGGAGTTCGTCGGTGAGTACGGGATCATGCTGGGGATGGTCCTGGTGGTCCTGTGGTGCTGGTGGAGTGTCCGTCGGCGCGGCACGGCCGAGGACTCGGTGAGCGCTGTCGCCGGGCTCGTCTGGGCGCCGCTCGCGGCCGGGATCGCCCTGCTGATCAACATCCCGATCCGTGGATTCGTGGAACGGCCGCGGCCGTTCAGGGACCACCAGGGACTGGACGTCCTGGTCGACGGGAAGAACGACTTCTCCTTCGTCAGTGATCACGCCACCATGGCGATGGCCCTCGGCGTCGGGCTCTTCGTGGCGAACCGGAAGTTCGGCATCGCGGCGATCGCGCTCGCCCTGCTGGAGGGCTTCTGCCGCATCTACATGGGTGTGCACTACCCGACCGACGTCATCGGCGGCTTCGCCCTCGGTACGGCCGCCGCGCTGCTCCTCGCGCCGCTCGCGATGATGCTGCTGACACCCCTGGTGGGCGCCGTCTCACGCTCGGAACTGCTGGGCAGGCTCGTGCGGTCGCGCAGCCCGCTCGCGGCAGCGGCCGGCGGCGGCGAGGCGCTCGGGATCCCCGAGCCGCGACCCGGTTCGGGCGGCGGCTCGGAAGGTGAGAAGGGGTTGGCTGCATAGGGCTGCTGCGGGCCGGGTGGACAGGTCCCCAGCCCGGGGGCGTACGTCACAGTGACTGCGGGTACGTGAAGAGTCCCTCCGGGTCGTACCGCTTCTTCACCTCGCCGAGGCGGGCGGCAGCCGTGCCGTAGTAGGCCTTGCGCCAGTCCGTCAGGGCCGGGTCCGCGTAGTTCTGGTAGGCCGCCCCCGAGGCGTATCGGCGCAGCGCGGAGTGGGTGTCTTTCAGCCACTTCTGCTGAGCGGTGCCGGTCGTCCCCGCACGCCACGCGCCGATGTACTGGGCGAGCATCCGCGAACCGCGGTGGACGAACGCGGTGGCCTGCGGGTCGACCCGGTTGATCGCGCCGCCGAGGGCGGTGAGTGCGACCGAGCCGCCGCCGCCCTCCTCCACGCCGAGCCGGGTGAACGCCTCGGTCCGCTCCAGCAGGGCCTGGACGCCCGCCGGGGGCAGTGAGCGGTCGTAGAAGTCGGACGCCGCGGCGTACGTCTCGCGCTGGAGCGAACCCTGCGGATCGCGGCCCGGTGTGGTGCCGGGCAGGTGGCACTGGGCGTCGGTGATGCCCGAGCAGCCCGCGTACACGAGCATCGCCTCCTGGTAGCTGCGGCGGCGCAGCGATACCGAGGAGGCGGACGCGCCGATCCGGTCGGCGAGGCGGTCCACGGCGTTCTGCAGGGCGCCGTACGTGCCGAGGCTGAACGCCGACACCGACACCGTCGGGTTTCCGCCGCCCGGCCCCGCCGCGACGTGTGCGGCGGACCAGATCTCGTCCGGCTGGTCCGGGCCCCACTCCTGCCACGCCGTCACCACGGCCCGGGCGCGCGACCACGGCCAGGACATGTAGGCGGAGACGGTCTGCGGGGCGGGGCGGGTATGGAAGCGGAGCTCGGTGACGACGCCGAAGTTGCCGTTGCCCGCGCCGCGCAGTGCCCAGAAGAGGTCGGGGTCGTGGGTGGCGTCGGTGGTGAGCGTCCTGCCGTCGGCGGTGACGATCGTCGCGCCGGTGAGGCTGTCGCACGTCAGGCCGTACGCGCGCGAGGCGACACCGTGACCTCCGCCCAGGGTCAGGCCGGAGATGCCGACGGTGGGGCAGGAGCCGCCGGGGATCGTCAGGCCGTGGGCGGCGAGGCCCTGGTAGACGTCGAGGAGCCGGGCCCCCGCACCGATCGCGCCGTCCCGGTCGACGTCCTTCAGTGACGAGACGTCAACGACCAGCCGGCCGTCGCCGCTCGACCAGCCGCCGTAGGAGTGTCCGCCGCTGCGGATGGCGACGGGCACGGAGCTGCGGCGGGCGAACGCCAGGCACTCGCGTACGTCCGCCTCGTTTCGGACGTACGCGACCGCGGCCGGTTTCTGGCCGTCGTAGCGGGTGTTGTAGAGCTGACGGGCGGTCGGGTAGGTCGCGTCGTCCGGTCGTACGAGGGAACCGGCGAGGCTCCTGCCCAGGGCCGGCCAGTCCGCCGGGCCCGCGGGTGAGGTCTTCGACGGTGTGGCGGGGGCCGTGGCGGCGGTGGTCGACGACGTGGCCGGGGTGGGGCCGGCGGCCGGGGTGCCCGGGCCCGTGTCGTCGCACGCGGTGGCGGCGGTGAGTACGGCTGCGGCGCCGGCGCTCAGGACGGTGCGCCGGTTCGGCAGGGTCATCGGACCTCCGGGGTGGGGGGAGGGAGAAGGAGTGGAGGGCCGGTGGTCAGGTCACCGATGTGCGGTGGCCGGCGGCGTCCGTGCGGGCCAGGTCGCGGGACCGGCGGGCCGGTCCCGACCAGCCGCAGCTGCAGCGGGCGGTGCAGAACGAGCCGCGTTCGACGGTGGTGGCTTCGTGGGCGGGGCGGGCCGGTGGAACGGCCGGCGGGCCTTCGGCGGTGTGTTGGTCGTACACGCGTCCACGGTACTGGGCGGGGCCGTCAGGCGGTGAGGGGTGTGCGGGCCGGGTTACGGCCTCGACCGCGAGGGGCAGCGGCGCCGATCGCGGGTGAGGTCGTTACGAGGGGGAGGACCTGTCGTTATGCGGGACGGGTGGGGGGCTCGGGCAGCGGTCGGCGTTGGGGGTTGGCAGGCGATGGTGGTGCAGCAGCACAGGTCCGGAGGCGGGACGCGCGCTGTGTGCGCCCTCGCCGTGGTGGGCGTGATGGTGGCGGCCGCCGGGTGCGCCGGGGGCGGGGCAGGCGGGGAGCGTGCCGGGGCCGACGGCCGGTCGGGGCCCGGCGCCGTCGAGACGGTGCGGAGGGCCGCGGCGGTGCTCGTGGGAACGGGGGCCGGGCCCGTGGCCGGAAGCGCGGAGGTGGTCACGTCGATGGAGACGGCGGCCGGTGGCACCCGGGTGACGATCAGGGGCAAGGGGACGTACGACTTCCGTACCCAGTCCGGCCGGCTCAAGGTCGTGCTGCCGCAGGACCCGGCGGGCGAGGACGAGCACCGGCCCATCACGGAACTGCTGGCCCCGGGCGCGCTCTACATGATGAACCGCGGCGCCGGGGTCCCCGCGGACAAGTGGGTCAGGATCGACACGACGGCGCTGGCGGACGGCAATCTGGTGACCGGCGGGGTCACCGATCCGATGGCCGCGGCCGAACTCCTCGGCGGGGTGAGCGCGGTGACGTACGTGGGCGAGACCGACCTGGCCGGGGTGACCGTGCGGCACTACCGGGGGACCACCGACATCGGGAGGGCCGCGAGGCGGGCCACGGCTCGTTCGAAGGGTGCGCTGACGGCCGCGGCGAAGGGGTTCCGTACGGTCTCGGTCCCGTTCGACGCGTATCTGGACGAGCAGGGCCGGCTGCGCAAGGTGCGGCACCGGTTCAGCTTCGCCAACGAGGGGCCCGCGAGGGAGGTGGTGTCGACGACGCTGCTGTACGGGTTCGGGGTGGCAGTCTCCGTACCGCTGCCGGACGCGCGCGACATCTACACCGGGGAGATCGAGCAGGGGCGGCGGGAGTGACCGCCCCGGGGCCCATCATTTCCGGCCCCCTCCGGACGGGGCCTAGGCATCTGGCGGCCGGCGAAATGGTCCGTCCGTGCCATGCGCGGTGTGTGCCGCGGTCCCTACCCTGGGAAGTCGGCGACGGCAGTGAGAGGTGAGTGACGTGGTGACGCTCAGCCCGCGGACCGTATCGGACCATGTGGCCCTCGCCGAGATCGAGCTCTGCGGAGAGCTGATGATCGCGGCGTCCGCGGCCATCGGGGAGCGGCTCAGCGCGGACCGTATCGACGAGGTGCTCGATGTGAAGGTGGTCACGGAGCGCACCACCGTCCCCCGGCAGGCGGAGCACCGGGGCTGACGGGTGGGCGGCGGGTGCGGGCCGGGCCTGGCGATCAGGTGCGCAGCAGGCGGGCGATGGCCTTGGTGGCCTCCTCGACCTTCGCGTCGACCTCCTCGCCACCCTTGACCGCGGCATCGGCGACGCAGTGGCGCAGGTGCTCCTCCAGCAGTTGGAGCGCGAAGGACTGGAGCGCCTTGGTGGACGCCGAGACCTGCGTGAGTATGTCGATGCAGTAGACGTCCTCGTCGACCATGCGCTGCAGGCCGCGGATCTGGCCCTCGATGCGGCGCAGACGCTTGAGGTGCTCGGCCTTCTGGTGGTGGTAGCCGTGTATCCCGCGGTCGTGGTCGGTCACGATCGCTTCGGCGGGAGCGGCGGCGCCGGCCGTGCCCGCGCCGTCCGCCGCGTCCGACGACCGATCCGCCTCGGTGGCCTCGGTAGTGGTCATTGCTGCCTCCCGTTTTCCCTTTACCCTGCCGTTTATATACCCCTGGTGGGTATATCTTAACGAATTCGTCTGAAACGTGACCGGGGCCCCGTGCTGATCACTGTGCCTGATGCGCGACACTGAAGAATGCCGGTTAGCCGTGGCCGGATGATGCGCCTAGCATCAGCCTGACCGAATCCAAAGCACCCCGAGGACCCCACGTGCGCTTTCGTCTGACCCCCAGGGAGACGAGCTTCTACGACATGTTCTCCGCATCCGCGGACAACATCGTCACGGGCTCGAAACTCCTGATGGAACTGCTCGGGGCGGATTCTGCCTCCCGAGTCGAGATCGCGGAGCGCATGCGGGCAGCGGAGCACGCGGGGGACGATGCCACCCACGCGATCTTCCACCAGCTGAACTCCTCCTTCATTACGCCGTTCGACCGCGAGGATATTTACAATCTCGCCTCGCAGCTCGACGACATCATGGACTTCATGGAGGAGGCCGTCGACCTGGTCGTTCTGTACCAGGTCGACGAGCTCCCGAAGGGTGTCGAGCAGCAGGTCGAGGTGCTGGCGCGGGCGGCGGAGCTGACAGCCGCGGCCATGCCGAACCTGCGGAGCATGGACAACCTCACCGAGTTCTGGATCGAGGTCAACCGCCTGGAGAACCAGGCCGACCAGATCCACCGCAAGCTGCTCGCCCAGCTCTTCAACGGCAAGTACGACGCCATAGAGGTGCTGAAGCTGAAGCAGATCGTGGACGTGCTGGAAGAGGCCGCGGACGCGTTCGAGCACGTCGCGAACACGGTGGAGACCATCGCGGTCAAGGAGTCCTGAACCACGTGGACACCTTTGTACTGGTCGTGACCATCGGCGTCGCGCTCGGTTTCACGTACACGAACGGCTTCCACGACTCGGCGAACGCCATCGCCACGTCGGTCTCCACCAGGGCTCTCACCCCACGTGCCGCACTGGCGATGGCGGCGGTGATGAACCTCGCCGGCGCGTTCCTCGGCAGCGGGGTCGCCAAGACCGTCAGCGAGGGCCTGATCGCGACGCCCACGGGCGACAAGGGGATGGGAATCCTCTTCGCCGCCCTGGTCGGCGCGATCATCTGGAACCTGGTCACCTGGTACTTCGGCCTGCCGTCGTCGTCCTCCCATGCCCTGTTCGGCGGCATGGTCGGCGCGGCGCTCGCGGGCGGGACGCTGGTGCACTGGAGCGGGGTGCTCGACAAGGTCGTCATCCCGATGTTCATCTCGCCGGTGATCGGCCTGGTGGTCGGCTATCTGGTGATGGTCGCCATCATGTGGATGTTCCGGAAGTCCAACCCGCACAAGGCCAAGCGCGGATTCCGGATCGCGCAGACGGTCTCGGCCGCGGGCATGGCGCTCGGTCACGGTCTGCAGGACGCGCAGAAGACGATGGGCATCGTGGTGATGGCCCTGGTCATCTCCGGCCACGAGACGTACAGCGACCCGATCCCGGTCTGGGTGAAGCTCGTCTGCGCGCTGATGCTGTCGCTCGGTACGTACGCCGGTGGCTGGCGCATCATGCGTACGCTCGGCCGGAAGATCATCGAGCTGGACCCGCCGCAGGGCTTCGCCGCGGAGACGACGGGGGCCTCGATCATGTTCGGTTCGGCCTTCCTGTTCCACGCGCCGATCTCGACGACGCACGTGATCACCTCGGCGATCATGGGTGTGGGCGCGACCAAGCGGGTGAACGCGGTGCGCTGGGGTGTGGCGAAGAACATCATCCTGGGGTGGTTCATCACGATGCCGGCTGCGGCGCTGGTCGCTGCCGCGAGCTACGGGGTTGTCGTCCTGCTGTTCGGCTGACGGGGCCGGGGCGGGTGCGCCCGGCGGGCGCCTTGTCCTTAATCGCCGGACGGGCTGAAAGATGTCCTCAAGCGCCGGACGGGCTTGATCTGGCCGGCGCTGGCCCTTGCGTTGATGCTTGATTTGGCTGGGCCCTGGCCCTGGCTTTGATGTGGGTCCGCCCCGCTCTCCTCATGGAGAGCGGGGCGGACCCTTCGCCTTGTGGTGGCACCGCCATGCAGCACCCCAAGGCCGTCTGGGGAGGCTCAGCCGAAGCGGCCGGAGATGTAGTCCTCCGTGGCCTGGACCGAGGGGTTGGAGAAGATGCGTTCCGTCTCGTCGATCTCGACGAGCTTGCCCGGCATGCCGACCGCCGCGAGGTTGAAGAACGCCGTGCGGTCCGAGACCCGGGCCGCCTGCTGCATGTTGTGCGTCACGATGACGATCGTGAAGCGCTCCTTCAGCTCACCGATCAGGTCCTCGATGGCGAGGGTGGAGATCGGGTCCAGGGCCGAGCACGGCTCGTCCATGAGCAGGACGTCGGGCTCGACCGCGATGGCGCGGGCGATGCACAGACGCTGCTGCTGACCGCCGGAGAGACCGGAGCCGGGCTTGTTCAGCCGGTCCTTGACCTCGTTCCAGAGGTTGGCGCCCCGAAGCGACTTCTCCACGATGTCGCCCAGGGCGCTCTTGCGGTACGAGCCGTTGAGCCGCAGGCCCGCCGCGACGTTGTCGAAGATCGACATGGTGGGGAACGGGTTCGGGCGCTGGAAGACCATGCCGACCGTGCGGCGCACGGTGACCGGGTCGACGTTCGATCCGTACAGGTTCTCGTCGTCCAGCAGCACCTTGCCCTCGACGCGGCCACCGGGGGTGACCTCGTGCATCCGGTTCAGGGTGCGCAGGAAGGTGGACTTGCCGCAGCCGGACGGGCCGATGAAGGCGGTCACGGAGCGGGGCTCCACGGTCATGGAGATGTCGTCGATCGCCTTGTGGGCGCCGTAGTAGGCCGACAGGCCGCTGATGTCGATGCGCTTGGCCATCTGAATCACTGCTTTCCGTGGCCTCAGCGGCCGGTCTTCGGGGCCTTCCAGCGGGCGATGCCGCGGGCCACCAGATTGAGGATCATGACAAAGGCGATCAGGACCAGGGCCGCTGCCCAGGCGCGGTCGTAGGACGCGGCCTCCCCGATCTTGTACTGCTCGTAGATGTAGAACGGCAGTGACGACTGGGCGCCTTCGAAGGGGTTCGGGTTGATCAGCTGGCTGCCGAAGACCAGCAGGATGATCGGGGCGGTCTCGCCCGCGATGCGCGCGACGGCCAGCATGACGCCGGTGGCGATGCCGCCGATCGCGGTCGGCAGGACCACCTTCAGGATGGTGCGCCACTTCGGGATGCCGAGGGCGAGGGAGGCCTCGCGGAGCTCGTTGGGGACGAGCTTCAGCATCTCCTCGGTGGAGCGGACCACGACCGGGATCATCAGGATCGTCAGGGCCAGGGCGCCCATCAGGCCGGAGGGCTCCAGCCCCGCGATCAGCATGATCGAGAGGATGAACAGACCGGCGACGATGGACGGGATGCCGGTCATCACGTCGACGAAGAAGGTGACGGCCTTTGCGAGTGCACCCTTGCCGTACTCCACCAGGTAGACCGCGGTGAGCAGGCCGAGCGGGGCGGAGATCAGGGTGGCGATGCCGACCTGCTCCAGCGTGCCGATCAGGGCGTGGTAGACGCCGCCGCTGGCTTCGGGGCCGAGGACACCGGCCATCGAGTGGGTCAGGAAGTAGCCGTCCAGGCGTTCCGAGCCGCGGCTGATGGTCGTCCAGAGCAGGGAGGCCAGCGGGACGACGGCGATCAGGAAGCAGACCCAGACGAGGCTGGTGGCGAGGCGGTCCTTGGCCTGGCGCTTGTTCTCCACGATGCTCGTCGCGACGTACGAGATCGTCAGGAAGAGCAGCGCGGAGAGCAGGCCCCACTGGACGCGGCTGTGCCAGCCGGCGGCCGCGCCGATGCCGACGCCGAGGGCGATCGAGACGACGGCGAAGCCGAGCGGGGCCAGGCGGGGCAGGGTCCGGCTGCTGAGGGTGCCCCTCGGTGCGGGCGGTGTGGGCACCGGGCGGTCCTGGACGCTGGTGGATGCGTGGCTCATGCGTTGGCCCCCGAGTACTCCTTGCGGCGGGCGATGATGAGCCGCGCGGCGCCGTTGACCAGCAGGGTGAGGACGAAGAGGACCAGGCCGGAGGCGATCAGGGCGTCGCGCCCGAACGCGTCGGCCTCGCCGAACTTCGCGGCGATGTTCTGGGCGAACGTCCCGCCGCCCGGGTTGAGCACGTGCAGCGAGATGAGGAAGCTCGGCGACAGGACCGTGGCGACGGCCATCGTCTCGCCGAGTGCGCGGCCCAGGCCCAGCATCGAGGCGGAGATCACGCCGGAGCGGCCGAACGGCAGCACCGAGAGGCGGATGACCTCCCAGCGGGTGGCGCCGAGGGCGAGCGCGGCCTCCTCGTTCATCTTCGGGACCTGGAGGAAGACCTCGCGGCTGACGCTCGTCACGATCGGCAGGATCATGATCGCGAGCAGGATGCCGACGGTGAAGAGCGAGCGGGCGACGCCGATCTCGGTCTTCTCGAAGATGTACGTCCAGCCGAAGAACTGGTCGAGCCAGAGGTTCAGGCCTTCGAGGTACGGCACGAGGACGAGCGCGCCCCAGATGCCGTAGATGATGCTGGGCACCGCGGCGAGCAGGTCGATGACGTACGCGATCGTGCCGGCGAGCTTGCGCGGTGCGTAGTGCGAGATGAACAGGGCGATGCCGACAGCGATCGGAACCGCGATGACCATCGCGATGATCGAGCTGACGACGGTCCCGAAGAGCAGGACGGCGATGCCGAAGACGGGCGGGCTGCCGGCCGGGTCCCAGTCGAAGGTGGTGAAGAAGTTGCCCTCGTCCTTGGAGATGGCGATCGCGGCGCGGTAGCTGAGGAACACGGCGATCGACGCCATGACCACGAGCAGCAGGATGCCGGATCCGCGGGAGAGGCCCAGGAAGATCTTGTCACCGGCGCGGCCGGTGGACTTGGCGCGGGTGCGCCTGCCCGGCGGGGCCGGTGGAATTTCTGTCTGTGTGGTGGAAGCCATTGGTCTTTCCGGTCTGTGTGGGGGAGTCCCTCTGGGGCTCCCCTGGCGGCGGTGCACCGGATGGGTCGGGGTGGCGGGTCCGGTCCGGAGGGGTGCGCCGGACCGGACCCGCCTGTTGCGTCGTGCGTCGTACCGGGTGTGCGGGTTACGAGAGGCCGGCGACCGTCTCGCGGACCTTGGCGTTGATCGCGTCGGGGATCGGGGCGTAACCGGCCTCGGTGAGGAGCTTCTGGCCGTCCGCGGAGGCGGTGTAGGTCAGGAAGGACTTCACGGTGCCGAGGGTGTCGGCCTTGTTGCCGGTGTCGCAGACGACCTCGTACGTCACCAGGACCAGCGGGTACGCGCCCTCGGCCTTGGTGGTGTAGTCGAGGCTGAGCGCCAGGTCCTTGCCGGTGCCCTTGACCTTGGCGGCGGCGATGGCCTTGGAGGCGTTCTCCGAGGAGGCCTTGACCGGGGCGGCGCCGCCGGTGTTGATGTCGACGGTGGTGATCTTCTGCGAGGCGGCGTACGAGAGCTCGAAGTAACCGATCGAGCCGTCGACCTGCTTCACCTGGCTGGCGACACCGGACGAGCCGGTAGCGCCCTGGCCACCGGGGGCCGGCCACTTCTTCTCGGCCTCGTACTTCCAGTCGGACGGGGCGGCGGCGCTCAGGTACTTGCCGAGGTTCTGCGTGGTGCCGGAGTCCTCGGAGCGGTGGAAGGGCTGGATCGCCTTGTCCGGGAGCTTGGCGCCCGGGTTCAGCTTGGCGATCGCCTCGTCGTTCCACTTCTTGATCTTCGTGTCGAAGATCTTGGCGAGGGTGGGGGCGTCCAGCGTGAGGCTGTCGACACCGTCGAGGTGGAAGCCGACCGCGATCGGACCGCCGACCATCGGGAGGTTGATGCCCTGGCCGGTCTTGCAGATCTTCTTGGAGTCGGCGACCTCCTCGGGCTTCAGCGCCGAGTCGGAGCCGGCGAAGCCGACGGTGCCCTGGTTGAAGGCGACGATGCCCTCGCCGGACGAGGAGGAGTTGTAGTTGATCTCCACGCCGGAGCAGGCGGCCATGTACTCCTTGACCCAGAGGTCCATGGCGTTCTTCTGTGCGCTGGACCCGGAGGCACGCAGCTGACCCTTGGCGCCGTCGCACTTGACGTTCGAAGCGGCCTTGGTCTGACCGCCGCTCCCGCCGGTGTCGCCGCCGCTGTTGTTGTCCGAACCGCACGCCGTGAGGACCAGGGCGCCGGAGACGGCGAGGGCACCGAGCGCGGTGGCACGAAGCCGGTTCTTGCGCTGAAGCTTCACTTTCGGGTGTTCCTTCCAGGAGCCGCCGTGGTGTTTCGGTCTACGACGGCGTGCGAGGTGGTGGGTGGTGCGGGAGTCCTGTCCGGTGCGGTGTGTTCCTCGCACCGTGCACTGTCGAAATTAGGCAGAACAGGTGAAGTGGCTTGCGGGGGTGAGTGAACGGGAGGTGAACCGTGTCGGGCGGCCTGGTTCCGGGGTGGTACGCCACTTCAGCCCGTCCGGCGTTTGAGGACGGAACCTCCGCCTGGACCGGGCCGCCCCCCCACGTGAGCGCCCACCCCAGGGCACCCAGGGCCCGGCTACGCGCGCGGCAGGGTGCGCAGGGCCGCGTCCAGCAGATCGCGGTCCCGGGGCTGGGTCAGGCGGGCGCGGGCGTCCGCCGGGCCGAGCCACAGCACGTCGTCCACCTCGCTGTTCGGCACGAAGACGCCCGCCGTGGCCTCGGCGGACCAGTAGGTGACCTCTTTGGGCCGGCCGTTCGCGACGTACCGGACCATGGGCAGCACCGCACCCGGCACGCAGTGGTGGCCCGTCTCCTCCAGGACCTCGCGCAGGGCGGCGTCCCGCGGGGACTCGCCGCGCTTCAGCTTGCCCTTCGGGAACGACCAGTCGTCATAACGAGGCCTGTGTACGAGGCAGAGCTCCACGCCCCCGCCGCCGAAGGATGCGGACGCGGGCGGGCGGCGCCACAGCACGCAGCCCGCAGCGCGCACCGTGCCGCCCGCCGTCCGGGTCATGGCCGGGTCGCCGCCGTGGCGTACGGCCAGCTCTCCCGGAAGACCGCCCGCGCCGCCCCCACCTCATGGCGCTGGTCGGCGTGGAGCACCCCCAGGGCGTACGCCGTCGGCGGCGCGATGCGGGGGGTGCGGGCGGCCGCGGAGGCCGCCGAGGCCGCCTCCGCGGCGTCCCGGTGCAGATCGAGCGCGTGACCGGGGCCGGCCAGGACCGGATCGGGGGTGCCCCGAACCACCTCGTGGGCGTACCGGTGCAGGCGCAGCAGCAGCCGGGTCTGGTGCCAGGGCGCGTCGTGCGCCTCGTTGTACGGCTCGGCCGCCTCGCACGGGGGGAGCGCCGAGACGGCGCCCAGCAGCCGTTGCTCCGCCCGCTGCGCCGGTTCGTGCAGCAGCTCACCGGCGGGTTCGGCCGCCGCAGCGGACAGCGGGACCTCGGAGGCGAGCAGCGCGACAGCGTCGGCGACCGCGTGGAAGCGGGACGAGCCGAGGGCCTGGAGCGCCGCTGAGTGCGCGCGGGTCCGGGCGAGGGTCAGCTGTCGTTCCAGCAGTGCGCCGGCGCGCGCCGCGCCGACGCCGAGGACGGCGCGTTCCTTGTCCGCAGGGATGCGGCCGGCCTCGGCGCGGGCGGCCGGCAGCGGCGACCCCGACAGGCCGTGCAGCGCTTCGAGGAGCCGGTCCAGCCGGTCCGCGTACGCCCGCTCACGGGCGAGCGTGCCGGACAGCCAGGCCAGTTCGGTGCGCAGTTGCTCGGCCCAGAGCGGGTCGAGCGCGGCCCGGAAGGTGTGCAGGGTGCCGCTGATCCGGCGGGACGAGCGCCGGAGCGCTCCGGCGGCCTGTTCGGCGGCCTGCGGCCCGGCGTCCGTGGGGGCACTGTTCTCGCGGTGCAGACGCAGGCTGCGCAGGAAGTCCGCGGCCTGTGTCCGCAGATACGGTGCGAGCACCGCTCCCGCGGTCACGTCCGTCTGTGTCTGGTGGTCAGGGCGTCGCACGCCGGCGCCTCCGGGCGTCAATGAGCATTTCCTGTACGTGGCGCAGTGGCCGGCCCTCCGCGTCCGTGGCGTGCCGGGTCCAGTCCCCGTCGGGGCCCAGGTGCCAGGAGGAGGTGGTGTCGGCCATGCCGGTCTCCAGGAGCCGGCTGAGGGCGGCCCGGTGGGCGGGGTCGGTGACCCGGACCAGGGCCTCGATGCGGCGGTCGAGGTTGCGGTGCATCATGTCGGCGCTGCCGAACCAGACCTCGGGCTCGCCGCCGTTGCCGAACGAGAAGACGCGGGAGTGCTCCAGGAAGCGGCCGAGGATCGAGCGCACCCGGACGTTCTCGGAGAGGCCGGTGACGCCGGGGCGGATCGCGCAGATGCCGCGGACCCAGATGTCGACCGGGACGCCCGCCTGCGCGGCCCGGTAGCAGGCGTCGATGATCGCTTCGTCGACCATCGAGTTGACCTTGATGCGTACGTAGGCGGGGCGGCCGGCCCGCTGGTGCGCGATCTCCTTGTTGATCCGGACGATCAGCCCGTCGCGCAGCGACTTCGGGGCGACGAGGAGGCGGCGGTAGGTCTCGCGGCGCGAGTAGCCGGAGAGCCGGTTGAAGAGGTCGGAGAGGTCCGCGCCGACCTGCGGGTCGGCGGTGAGCAGGCCGAGGTCCTCGTAGAGCCGGGCCGTCTTGGGGTGGTAGTTGCCCGTGCCGACGTGCGAGTAGCGGCGCAGCGTGTCGCCCTCCTGGCGGACGACGAGCGAGAGCTTGCAGTGCGTCTTCAGGCCGACGAGCCCGTAGACGACGTGGCAGCCCGCCTCCTCCAGCTTGCGCGCCCACTTGATGTTGGCCTGCTCGTCGAAGCGGGCCTTGATCTCGACGAGGACGAGGACCTGCTTGCCGGACTCGGCGGCGTCGATGAGGGCGTCGACTATCGGGGAGTCGCCGGAGGTCCGGTACAGCGTCTGCTTGATCGCGAGGACGTCCGGGTCGCCGGCCGCCTGTTCCAGGAAGGCCTGGACGGAGGTGGAGAAGGAGTCGTACGGGTGGTGCAGCAGCACGTCGCGTTCGCGCAGGGCGGCGAAGATGTCGGGCGCGGAGGCGGACTCGACCTCGGCGAGGTCGCGGTGCGTGCCGGCGATGAACTTGGGGAACTTCAGCTCGGGCCGGTCCAGGGACGCTATGCCGAACAGCCCGGTGAGGTCGAGCGGCCCGGGCAGCGGGTAGACCTCGGCGTCGGACACCTTCAGCTCGCGGACCAGCAGGTCCAGCACGTACGGGTCGATGGACTCCTCGACCTCCAGGCGGACCGGCGGGCCGAAGCGGCGCCGCATCAGCTCCTTCTCCAGGGCCTGGAGGAGGTTCTCCGCGTCGTCCTCCTCGACCTCCAGGTCCTCGTTCCTGGTGACCCGGAACATGTGGTGCGCGAGCACCTCCATCCCCGGGAAGAGCTCCTCCAGGTGGGCGGCGATGACGTCTTCGATGGGGACGTAGCGCTGCGGCGAGGCCTCCAGGAAGCGGGTCAGCAGCGGCGGGACCTTGACCCGGGCGAAGTGGCGGTGGCCGCTGACCGGGTTGCGTACGACGACGGCGAGGTTGAGCGAGAGCCCGGAGATGTACGGGAAGGGGTGCGCCGGGTCCACGGCGAGGGGGGTCAGCACGGGGAAGACGCGCTGGCGGAAGAAGGTGAACAGGCGGGCCTGCTCCTTCTCGGTCAGCTCCGGCCAGCGGATCAGCTGGATGCTCTCGTCGGACAGGGCGGGCGCGATGTCCTGCTGGTAGCAGGCGGCGTGCCGGGCCATGAGTTCGCGCGAGCGGGTCCAGATCAGGTCGAGGACCTCGCGGGGCTGGAGACCGGACGCGGACCGGGTGGCGACGCCCGTCGCGATGCGGCGCTTGAGACCGGCCACCCGGACCATGAAGAACTCGTCCAGGTTCGAGGCGAAGATGGCGAGGAAATTAGCCCGTTCGAGGAGCGGTGTCGCCGGGTCCTCGGCCAGTTCGAGCACACGTTCGTTGAACGCGAGCCAACTGCGTTCCCGGTCCAGGAACCGGCCCTGCGGCAGCTCGTCCCCGTCGACGTCGGGTTCGTACGCGTCGACGTCGGCGTCGATGTCGGGGTCCAGGTCGGCCGCGGTGGACAGGGCGGCGGACGAGGACGACGGGGTGGCTACGGCGTGCGGCCGGTGTGCGGCGAGGGAGCCGACGGACGGCTGGGCGGCGGGCTGGACCGGGACCTCGGAGCTGGGCTGCTGGCTCATGAGCCCATTCTTCCGCGCGGAGTGCTCCGGGGGCGCGTCGGAGGGGGATGAGATCGCGGAGATCGCGTGGTCGGCGCGCTCTCCGCCGGGAATTCTCCCGTTGCGGGGGGTCGGCACAGCTGGCTGCATTGTGTGAGGGTCGCAAGACCGTCTGAATGGCCGGTAACGGCGACATGACATGCAGGAAGCGGTGTGGCCGTGCCCGGGGGTCCGCGTGAACCTCTGGGCACGGCCGGTTGCTCAGGCGTGGCGACGGCGCAGGACGCGGAAGGCGAGGGCGACGGCGACGGCGGTGAGGACGAGGACGATGCCCGTACCGACCAGCTGGAGCGGCCAGAAGTGCGAGGCGGGGTGGTAGTCGACGTAGGTGCCGGTGACGTGGTGGTCGGCCAGGCAGCGGTCCACGTCGGGTACGGAGTCGCAGGGGCCGCCGGGCAGCCGCTGGTCCCCTGCCATCAGGCCTCCGCCGACCCACAGGCTGTCGCCGGGCTGGCCGCCCGTCGTGGCGTTCAGCGGCGTGATGACCGTACTGACCGTCCACAGGCTGCTGCGTACGGTGGCGAGCGTGAGCGCCACCGCCCCGTAGACCAGGGCCGTGATGCCCATGGCGAGCAGCGTGCGCCGTACCAGCAGCGCGGCGAGCGCGCCGATGGCGATGGCGAGCAGGGCCGAGGCGGTGGGCAGGGTGCCCAGCGCGGCGTACACGCTCGTGTCGTACCAGGCCATGCGGTCGGTGTCGGGGGCGGTCCGGCACCAGGTGTAGAAGGCCGAGGCGGCCGGCACGGCCACCACCGTGATCGCCGCCGGAACGGCGAGCTTGGCGAGGAGCCAGCGGGCGGGGGAAACGGACTGGGACCAGGCCAGCCGGTAGGTACCGCTCTCCAGCTCCCGGCCGATCAGTGGACCGGCGACGAACATGCCGATGGCAGCGGGCAGCACCATCATGGCAATGCCCGTGTACCGCAGCACGTCCCTGAGCCATGCCTGGTGGTCGAGCATGTCGCGGAACGCCGTGACGCAGCGCGGGGAGGTGTCCATGAACGCGCACCCGCTGTCCGCGTACGTGTCCGCCGTGCCGGAGTTCCACCACACGGAAGCGGCCAGCAGGACGATCCCGGCGAGCGCGAACGCCCCCGCGATCCACAGGACGCGGCGGTGCTGGAGGACGATGACGCGGGCCGGGCCGCGCAGGGCGAGGGCGCTCATGCCGCGCTCACCGCCTCACGGGTCCGGGCGTCCGCGCTCGGGGTGAGCAGCGCGGGGGCGTCGGGCGAGCGCAGGTGCGCGAGCAGCAACTCCTCCAGAGACGGCTCGGCGGTTTCCCAGTCGGAGCACGTGTCCACCGGGCCCTCCCTCCGGACGAGTGCGGTCAGCTGACGTCCCGTGGTGCGGGACTCGACCACGGTGTGCGGGGCGAGGTCGCGTACGGGGCCGGTGAGCAGGGTGTGCGCGGCGATCAGGTCGTCCGTCTCGCCGCCGAGGCGGACGCGGCCGCCGTCGACGAGCAGGAGGTAGTCGCAGGCGCCCTCCAGCTCGGTGAGGATGTGCGAGGACATCACGATGGTGGTGCCGTGCTCGGCCGCTTCCGCCATCAGGGCGCCCATCAGCTGGTGCCGGCCGAGCGGATCGAGGTCGGCCATCGGCTCGTCGAGCAACAGCAGCTCGGGCCGCTTGCCCAGCGCGAGGGCCAGGGCGAGGCGGGTGCGCTGACCGCCGGACAGGGTACGGACCTTCGCGTCGCCGGGGAGCGGCTCGGTGATGCGTTCGGCGGTGGCCTGGTCCCAGGTCGTAGGGTTCAGCTCGGCCCCCGCCCAGAGCGTCTCGGCGACCGTCAACTGCGGGTACAGCGGCTTGTCCTGGGCCACGTACGCCATCCGGCCACGGGCCTCGCCGGGCGTCGAGCCGAGTACCTGTACCGTCCCCTCGGCCGGCCGCAGGAACCCCGCCGCGATGCCCAGCAGGGTGGACTTGCCCGCACCGTTGGGGCCCACGAGGGCGCACACGCGCCCTGCGGGCAACCGGAACGAGCAGTCGCGCAGCGCCCACCCCCCGTCTCTGCCCCGGTACTTCATGCCGAGGCCGTCGGCCTCGATCGCAGCGCCTGTCATCCGGTCTGATCCCCCTCGAAAGTCTTGTTCAGTACGGCGGTGAAGAGCGCGCTCACGTCGTCCTTCTCCAGGCCGGCGGTACGGGCCCGGCGGGCCCAGTCGGCGAGTTCGGCGCGCAGCGGGGCGTCGTCGGCGGCGGCCGCGCCACCGAGGGCCCGGGTGACGAAGGTGCCGAGTCCGCGCCGCGCCTCGACGAGCCCTTCGCGCTCCAGCTCCCGGTAGGCCTTGAGCACGGTGTTCGGGTTGATGGCGGTGGCCTCCACGACCTCGCGGGCGGTGGGCAGCCGGTCGCCGGGCTCCAGTAGTCCCAGGCGCAGGGCCTGTTTGGTCTGCTGGACGATCTGGAGGTATGTGGCGACGCCGCTGCGCCGGTCGATGCGGAACTCGACCGCTGCGGACTGTGCCATGTTCACCCCTTTCACTAATTGAGTAGTGAAAGGGTGTCGTAAAGAAGGGGCGGCGTCAAGCGGCGCCGCCCCCCATGGTCTTGACGACTGCTCAGGACTCCGTGCGGTACATCAGGTCGACCTCGTGCGTGGTGAAGCCCATCCGCTCGTAGACGGCCACGGCCACGGTGTTGTCCGCGTCGACGTAGAGCATCGCGGTGGGCAGCCCCTCGGAGGCGAGGTGGCGCAGCCCGGTCGCGGTGAGCGCCTTGCCCAGGCCGCCGCCCTGCGCGTCGGGCCGGATGCCGACCACGTACACCTCGCCGAGCTGCTCGTCGGCGTGCACCTTCGTCCAGTGGAAGCCGATCAGCTCGCTGCCCCCGCCCTCGGTCTCGCGCTCGGCGAGGAAGAACCCCTTCGGGTCGAACCAGGGCTCGGCCTTGCGGTCGTCGAGGTCGCGCTGGGTCAGCGAGCCCTGCTCGGGGTGGTGGGCGAACGCGGCGCTGTTCACGGCGAGCCAGGCGGCGTCGTCCTCGCCCGGCACGAAGGTGCGGACGGTGACGCCGGGCGGCAGCACGGGCTCCGCGATGTTCAGCGGGCTCAACGGGCGCCGCAGCTGACGCAGTTCGCGGAAGAGCGACAGGCCGAGCACCTGCGCGAGGTGGCGCGCCGCGGACTTGCCGCCGTGCGCCCAGACCCGCAGCCGCTTCCCGGTGGCGGCGAGCAGCGCCGCCCCGAGCGCCCGCCCGTGCCCGTGCCCGCGGTGCGCGGGGTGCACGACCAGCTCGGCGGCCGGAGCCTCGACGGGGTCGGTGTCCTCCAGCTGCGCGTACCCGACCAGCGTGCCGCCGGCGGTCAGCAGGAAGTGCCGCACCCCTTCCCGGTGCCCGCCCCGCAACTGCAGCCGCCCCTGCTCGGACACGGCCTGCCGGCCGTCGGACTGCGCGGCCTCGGCGAGCAGCTCGGAGACGGCGACCGCCTGGTCGGGGGAGAGGGTGTCGAGGGTCTGGATCTCGCGTCCGGGAGCGGGGAGGGGTGCGTCAGTCGTCATGTGTACGAGCGTACGGGGGGTGGGGTGGGGGGCGGGGGTGCGTGGCCCTTCGACGCTCAGCTGTTGGGCTCCGGCGGGTTCAGCACGCCGTCGGCGATGCGGGAGAGGTCCTCGGCGGCGGGCAGCAGTTCGCGTACCCGGTCGGGCAGGCCCGCGTACGTGCTGACGGCGAGGGGCTGGTTGTACCCGCGCAGCGCGTACTCGACCACCGCCCGGTCGCGGCTCTCGGCGATGAGAATGCCGAGGGTCGGCCCGTCGTGGTCCTTGTCCCGGACCAGGTCGTCGACCACCGAGACGTAGAACCCGAGCTGGCCGAAGTGCTCGGGGTGGGCCTTGCGGGTCTTGAGCTCCAGGACGACGTAGCAGTGCAGCTTGCAGTGGTAGAAGAGCAGGTCGATGCGGTATTCGCTGTCGCCCACAACGATGGGGTACTGGCGTCCGACGAAGGCGAAACCGACACCCAGCTCGGTCAGGAACCGGACCAGTTGGGCAACGAGAGCGTCCTCCAGATCGCGCTCGGCGGGACGGCCCGCCAGCTCGGTGAAGTCGAGACGGTAGGGGTCCTTGAAGATCTGTTTCACGGCGTCGGAGCCGGCGGGCAGCGTGACGTCGAAGTTGTTGGCCGCGGCGCCTTCGGCGAGGTGCAGCTTCGTGTGGATCATCGAGCCCAGGTAGTCGCGGGACCAGCCGTGATGGACGGCGTGCTGAGCGTAGAAGTCCCGCTCGAAGGAGGTCTTGCACTTGCTCATGAGGGTGACGATGTGGCCCCAGGGCAATTGTCCAACGGCTTGTTGGACAATCGAGTCCGGCCACGTCCTGGCCATCTGCTGCATGTAGTGGAGGTTGGATCGGCTGAACCCCCGCTGGTTCGGGAACTCCGTCCGCAGCTCGGTGGCGATCCGGTCGATGACCTTCGTGCCCCACCTCTCCCCGCGCTGCCGCGCCAGGATCGTCCGCCCGATCTCCCAGTACATCTGGAGCATCTCGGTGTTCACCTTGAGCTGTGCGCGCACATGCGCGCCCCGCACGATCGACTTCAGGTCGTCGATCATCTCGTGGAAGCCGGGAGGCAGTCCTGCCCCCTGCTGAGCGGGGACGACGGCCTTCGGTGTGGTGTCGCTGTCCATGGCGTACAGATTTGCGCCCTTGATGCAAGCGGTGACGTTTCTGCTCTCATATGTACGCCATATGAGTGAATGGCCCCGTTCCGCTCGGGCGGCAACCTATTCGTAACCCCAGACATCTGTCGCGCTACGCGCGTTGACTCTAGGCTGCGGCACGCAGTCTCCAGACTTGTCACCACCCTCACACCACCCGCTGAACCCACAAGGGGACCGATGTCAGCGTCACCACAGAAGAACCGCGCGTCCCGGCGGGTGCTCGCCGCCGCGGCCGGTCTGGCCACCGTCGGCGCCCTGGTCGCCGCCATGCCGGCCGGCGCCCAGGGGCACGGCAAGGGCCACGGCCACCACACGCCGGCCCGGACCGTCGACGTGCAACTGCTGTCCTTCAACGACCTGCACGGCAACCTGGAGCCGCCGGCCGGTTCGGCCGGATCGGTCACCGAGACGCAGGCCGACGGCACCACGAAGGCCGTCCCGGCCGGTGGCGTGGAGTACCTCGCCTCCTCGCTGCGTGCCGCGCGCAAGGGCCACCCGTACTCCATCACCGCGGCCGGCGGCGACATGGTCGGGGCGAGCCCGCTGCTGTCGGGCCTCTTCCACGACGAGCCGACCATCGAGGCGCTCAACAAGATCGACCTCGATGTGACGACCGTCGGCAACCACGAGTTCGACGAGGGTGCCACCGAGCTGGGCCGTCTCCAGAACGGCGGCTGCCACCCGGTCGAGGGGTGTTACGAGCAGGGCAAGAAGTTCGAGGGCGCCGACTTCCCGTACCTCGCCGCCAACGTGACGGACGAGAAGACCGGCAAGCCGATCCTCAAGCCGTACACGGTGTGGAAGAAGAACGGGGTCAAGATCGGCTTCATCGGGGTGACCCTGGAGGGCACGCCGAACATCGTGACGGCCAACGGCGTCAAGGGCCTGAAGTTCCACGACGAGATCGAGACGGTCAACAAGTACGCCAAGGAGCTGGACCGGCAGGGCGTGAAGTCCATCGTCGCGCTGATCCACGAGGGCGGCGCCCCGGCCTCGACCTCGTACAACTACGACTGCGACAGCCCGGCTGCCGGTGACGGGATCTCCGGACCGATCACCGACATCGCCAAGGGCATCTCGCCGAAGGTCGACGCGCTGGTCACGGGCCACACCCACCAGGCGTACGTGTGCACGATCCCGGACCCGGCGGGCAACCCGCGCCTGGTCACCTCGGCCTCGTCGTTCGGCAAGCTGTACACGGACACGACGCTCACGTACGACCGCCGCACCAAGGACATCGTGCGCACCGCGGTGAAGACGTCCGCGAAGCACCACCCGGCGCCCGCGAACCCGGTCTCGGCGAACCACATCGTCACCCGGGACCAGGACAGGGCCACCGACATGACGGACCTGATCGCCCGCTGGAACACCCTCGCGGCACCGATCGCCAACCGCCCGCAGGGCTTCATCTCCGCCGACATCAACGGCCGCGGTTCCACGGCCCCCGAGAAGCCGCTCGGCAACCTGATCGCCGACGCGCAGCTGGAGGGTCTGGCCCCGGCGGACAAGGGCGGGGCGGTCGTCGCGTTCATGAACCCCGGCGGCATCCGTGCCGACCTGGTCTACAAGGCGACCGGCAGTGAGGGCGACGGCGTCGTGACGTACGGGGAGTCGTTCACCGTGCAGCCGTTCACCAACATGATGAACGTCGTCGACCTGACCGGTGCGCAGCTGGTGTCCGCGCTCCAGCAGCAGGTCAGCGGCTCGAACGAGGCCAGCCCGAAGATCCTCCAGATCTCGAAGGGCCTCACCTACACCCTGGACATGACGAAGGCCGGTGCCGCCCGCGTGGTCACCGACACGATCAAGCTGAACGGTGAGGCGATCGATCCGGCCAAGTCCTACCGGGTCGCGATGAACGAGTTCCTGGCGGGTGGCGGCGACGGCTTCGCGGCCCTCGGCGCGGGTACCAACAAGCTCGTGGGCGCCTCCGACCTGGACCTGTTCAACACCTACCTGGCCGCGCACTCCACGGCCGCGGCGCCGCTGGCCCCGCCGGCGACGGACCGGATCACGGTCCTTCAGTAGCTCTGGGCAGTGCGCGCGCAGTGCGCAGGCGAGTGGGGCGGCGGGCCGGTGGCTCGCCGCCCCACTCGCGTGTCATGTGCGGTCCTCGTCGAGGGGCAGGGCGGCGGCGGACGGGTGCCGTGGCCTCAGCAGGAGGTGTTCGGCCGGGAAGTGCACCTTGTGGGGATCGAGACAGGCGACCAGTTCGAGCAGCAGCGTTCTGAGGCCGGTCAGCCGCGAGGACGCTGTGGTCCTCGACGCCAGTTCTTCGATGTCCTCGTCGAGCCGGGCGAACCAATCCGTGAACACGGGGTCGGTGTCCAGGCGTCGGCAGAACTCTGCGTATCCGATGCAGGCGTCGCCGTCTTCGGTGGTCATGATTTCGCCGATCGCGCGTTGCTCCGCGCGGTAGAGGAGAAGACAGCTGTCGTGCGCGTCGGAGGCCAGCTTCGCGCGGGTCCGCAGGAGCAGGTCGACGACAATGCGGTTGTGTGTGTCCGCGCCCAGGTCCAGAAAGCGGATGCGCCGGCGGATGATCTCCACCCAGCAGAGGTATTCGGCGAAGACGAACAGCGTGCTGGTGCGGGCGTACGCCCGGTCGCGAGGTGTGCCCTCAAGGTAGTGCGTCGTCAGGAAGCCCCTCTGCCGGTCCGTGATGTTCTCCAGGCGGGACTGGAGGTCGAAGGCGGCCATGAGCAAGGGGTCGCGGTACCCGCTCATGAGGTCCTGCCGCCGTTCGTGCTGGGAGCGCTGGGCGGAGCTGTACTCCAACTGCGCGGCAAGCAGAGCCTGTCGTCGTGCGCCCCTGCCGCTGAGAGCGATGCTGCCGAGGGCAACCGCACCGGAGAGGCACGCCACGATCAGTTCGATGCTCATGCGGCGATTGTGGCGTGCGCCGGCCTGAACCCGCCAGAGCCCGGTGCGCGGGCATCCGGCACCCTGTCCTTGGTGACGTGCACCGGTCATACTCTGACCGCTGACCCCACACGGCACCCGGAGGCGTCCCCGTATGAGCCCGTTCAGCCCGTACACCGCGAACCGCAGACACTTCCTGGCCGGAGCGCTCGCCGTCTCCGCCACCGCCCTCGTCGGCACGGCGCCCGCGCGCGCCGAGGCCCGGCAGGCCCTCACCGTGCAGGACTGGATGCGCGGCATCGCGGACTCCACCGCGCTCCAGCGGCTCACCATCCCCGGCTCGCACGACTCCGGCGCCCGCTACGGCGGCCCCTGGACCGAGTGCCAGAACACGACGATCGCGGAGCAGTTGAACAGCGGGCTGCGCTTTCTCGACGTACGGTGCCGGATCACCGGTGGCTCCTTCGCGATCCATCACGGAGCCTCGTACCAGAACCTGATGTTCGGTGATGTGCTCGGCGCCTGCTGGGACTTCCTCGCGGCGCACCCCACCGAGACCGTGCTGATGCGGGTCAAGCAGGAGTACTCGGAGGAGAGCGACGCGGCGTTCCGTGCGGTCTTCGACGACTACCTCGACGGCAGGGGCTGGCGCCCGCTGTTCCACATCGACTCCGCGCTGCCGACGCTGGGCGGGGCCCGCGGCAAGGTGGTGCTCCTCGCCGACAACGGCGGTCTGCCAGGGGTGCGGTACGCCGATCCGGGGCTCTTCGACATCCAGGACGAATACATGGCGGAGCCGTTCGCCAAGTACCCGAAGATCGAGGCCCAGTTCCGCAGGGCGGCCGAGCAGCCGGGCAAGCTGTTCATGAACTACGTGAGCACGGCCGCCCTGATGCCGCCCCGCTGGAACGCCGACCGGCTCAACCCTCAGGTCCAGTCGTTCCTCGACGGCTCGGGAACGGCCGGCTGGACCGGGCTCGGCATCGTCCCGCTGGACTTCCCGGCGACCCGGTCCGGACTGGTGGAGTCGCTGATCCGGCACAATCCGGCTGCCTGAGCCACCGTCCAGGGTCAGGTCCGGGTTCCGGCGGTGCGTGCGGCCCGTGCGACGGCGTAGGCGCACAGCCGGGTCCCGTAGAGGTCCAGGGCGTCGTCGGGATCGGCGTCGTAGTGCGCGGCCACCTCGTACCAGCGGTCCCACGCGTAGAGCCGGGCGTGGCGGCGGTCGTCGTCCGTGCGGGCCGGTTCTTCGGTGCGGCGGTTGTTCAGCCACTGCTGCCACTCCGGGTGCGTGGCGGGGTCGGCCGTGAGTTCGGTGTCCGCCGGGTGGCCCGGTTCGGTGGGGTGGTCCCGGGCGAGGCACGCGGCGATGTACGCGGCCGGGCGCTCGGGGCGCCAGGCGACCGACATCCCGAGCAGTTCGGCGGCGATGTGGTGGGCCTCCAGGCCCCGGTCGATCAGCGGGCGCAGCGCGAAGGCCAGGCGACGAAGCCCCTCCGGCCGGGTCCAGCCGACGAGCGGCCTGACCTGCCGTGCGATGCCGATGTCCCGGGCCACTTGCGTCGGACTCCTGTGCGCGGTCGCCCTCGCGCGCGGCGCGCGCGTGCGCGAGGTGTAGTGGAAGCACCCGTCCAGATCTACGGTAGGTACGTGGTGGTGCCGCCCAGGAGAATGGGGTGCAGGCTCGGCGCAACCACGCGTGCGAAGCCGCCCGTTGTCCACAGGGTGTGGATGCGAACGGGCTGCGGCCCGCACCGCGAGCGCCCACCCCTCGTCCGTCACTCCGGCCACCCGGGCCCGGTACCCGGAGCCGTCGATCCTGTGCCCCATCGCCTCGTCGTACGCGGCCGGGACCGTCGCCGCGTAGATCGTCGCTGTGGCCGTGTACGGGCGGCCCGGGAGCCGAAGGTTCTTCTTCGTGCCGTGCCGGTGCCACGCCAGCGCGCCCAGCTCCCGCAGGACCCGGACGTGGCGCTTCACTGTCGCCGTCGACACTCCGCATCGGTCGGCCGTGCCTTCGAGGTCGTACAGCACGAGCCCCAGCCGGTAGTCCATCCGGCCCGCGAGGTCCTGTGCCACGGCCAGGGTCGTTGCCGTTGCGCGCGGGTGCAGACCGGCGTTGATCAGCCATGTCACGGCAGGCAGCCATGCGTGCGGCCGGGCACGCCGGGCAGCGGTCGAGTCGACCTCCTGCGAGGTGCGGGGTACGGGGGTCCATGCCGGATTCGGGCATGGCGAAGCAGCGCGGCGCGAGGCCGCGCCGGTGGTGCGGCGCATCATGGTCCGTCGGAGCAGGGCAGGCCGAGGACGGGCCTGCGGGTGGATCTGGGCGGGCGGCCGGGCGGGGGCCGTCAGGCGGTGACGCCCGCCTCCCCGGCGAGGGTGAACCACACCGTCTTGTGGCGCGGGGAGCAGCAGCCGCAGACGTCGGATCCCCACGCCGAGGCGAGCTCCTCCAGGAGGAAGAGCCCCCAACCGCCCTCACGGTCACGGCCTCCGGGCCTGCGACCCGGCGCAGGCGCGGTCCACGGCCTGTCGTCGGAGACGGCGAAGGTCACGTGCTCCAGGTCCACGGTCACATGGACACCGATCAGCGAAGTACGGGTGTGGCGGTGGGCGTTGGCCACCACTTCGGTGACGCAGAGCCGGGCGTCGTCGACGATGCCGCTGTGCGGGCTGCCGGTGAGCAGCGACGTGACGAAGTCGCGGGCGATTCCCGCCGAACGCGCGGTGTTGGGGAGGGAGAGCCGGTAGCTCTCACCGTCCCGGTGGTGCGGCGATGTGGCGGGTGCGATGGCGTTGACGCTGGTCATGGCGTTCTCCCCACGTGGTGCGCTTCGAACCGGTGCGCTGCTCGTTGACCTTGGTGGTGGCCGTACGGGCGCGCCTGTCGCAAGTGGCGCTGATACGACTGCACTTCGGTCGGCGGCATGCGGTGCGGTGATAGAGCGACCCTAGTGCGTCACCTCACATGTTGGGTTGAAATGGGCAACATGCTGGGTCAAGTGAATCCTGTCGAGTGACGAGTCACACTGGGGCTCGATAAGGAGGGGAGTCCATGGCATCGAGGAAGGCGCCCACCGCGCGCCAACGTCGGCTGGGCACGGAACTGCGCAGACTCCGGGAACGCACTGGCCTGTCGCTCAATGCAGCGGCTGCCGTACTGGGCACTGACCGCACCACGGTCAGTAACAGTGAAGCGGGACGATCCGGAGTGAGTTCCCAGCGCGTGCGTGCATGGGCCGCGCACTACGAGTGCCCGGACACCGCGTACGTCGACGCCTTGGCCGGCATGGCCGAGGAGCGCACGAACGGGTGGTGGGAGGAGTGCCGGGGCGAACTGTCCAGCGGCGCGCTCGATCTGGCGGAACTGGAGCATCATGCCACGGCCATCCGGTCGGTGCAGATCATGTATATGCCAGGGCTGTTGCAGAACGAGGAGTATGCGCGTGCCGTTTTCGCCGAGGCCGTGCCGCTTCTGAGCCCGGAACGCCTCCGGCGCCTGCTTTCGCACCGGCTGAGGCGCCGCGATGTTCTGGACGGGTCGGGAGCACCGACGTGTACGTTCCTCATCCATGAAGCCGCGTTGCGGATGACGTACGGCGGTCCCGGGGTTGCCCTGGGCCAACTCGGCCATCTCCTGGAGGAGTCGGAGCGGGACAACGTCACGGTCCGGGTGATCCCCTTCGCGGCAGGCGGTTTCCCGGAGATCGGCAGTTCGACACAATACGTCCGCGGACCGGTCCCGCAGCTCGACACCGTACAGACCGACACGGCGACGGGCCCTACGTTCATCGATGCTGAGGCCCGCCTCGTGAACTACCGGGCTGTGCTGGACCGGATCGAGAGCCGGTCCCTCGATGCGCAGGGCTCGCGGGACTTCATTCGCGGAATCACACAGAGCATGAAGGCATGAGGATCATGGAAATCCAGTGGCGCAAGTCCTCGAAGTCATCGGGAGCCGAGGGGAACAACTGCCTCGAACTCGCCGCGCACGACGGCGAGATACTCCTCCGCGAGAGCGACAACCCCGACGTGGTCGTCCGTACCACCCGTGCCAAGCTCCGCGCCTTCCTCGGCGGGGCGAAGGAGGGGGAGTTCGACGATCTCGCGTGATGGACCGGCGGGCCCACCAGTGAAGTTGAGAGAGAAGTAGGCGCGACAGATACGGCTGGGGCCGCCTCAAGGGCGTGCGTGAGCGCCTGCTTCCCTCTCAACTCCGGGGTGCGAAGCGGAGCGGTGGTAAGGCCCCGTTCACAGCCCCGCCAGGAACTCCCGTACCGCCTGCGCGAATCCCTTCGGGTCCTGGAGCTGCACGAAGTGGTCCGCCTCCAGCGTGACGAGTGACGTGCGCGGGCGCAGTGACGCCATCGCGGCGGCCTGTTCGGCGGGCAGGGCCTGGCTGGTGCGGCCGTTGATCACCAGCGCGGGGCAGTCGCTCGCCAGCCACTGCGCCCAGTGGTCGCCGTGCACCTGCCGTTCGGAGGCGAGTGTGTCCTGCGGGTGGAACGGCAGCCGCCAGCCGTCGCCGCCCGGCAGCGGCCGGAGCAGGGGCCCCACCATCGGGCCCACCGGGCCGCAGGCGGCGATCAGTTCCTCCCGGGTCGGGGCGGTGTACGGGAAGCCCGCGAGGAACGCCAGCGGGCCCGGGTCCTGGTGCGGCAGGTCCACCGGTGCGTCGGTGTTGACGAGGGCGGTGACCGCGGCCGGCCGGGCGGCCGCGAGGTACAGCGCGTTGATGCCGCCGAGCGAGTGCCCGAGGGCGACGACCGGGCCGGGGTCCAGGTGGTCGAGGAGCGCGGTGAGGTCGCAGACGTAACCCTCGCGGCTGTAGTCCGCCGCGCGGTCGGAGTCGCCGTGGCCGCGCTGGTCGGGGGCGATGACCCGCCATTCCGGGCCGAGTTCGACGGCCAGGTCGTCGAAGGAGGCGCCCTCGGAGAGATGGCCGTGCAGCGCGAGGAGCGGGCGGCCGGTGGCGGGGCCGTGGTCGAGGTAGGAGAGGCGGGGCCGTCGAGGGTCAGTTCACGTCGGGATGCGGCGGTGCGCTGCTGCGTCATGACAGGAGCTGTACGCCCGTATAGATCGATTGCACAATACGTTTGTATAGATCGCTTGCCCAAGTGGCGGAGCCGTACGATCCCGGGCACGGGAAACCGCGAGGATCTGCTGGCCGGAGCGAGGTGCTGCCTGGGGGGCAAGGGCTACCTCCGCACCACCGTGCGCGACATTGCCACCGCCTCCCGGGTCTCCATGGCGGCCATCGGCTACCACTTCGGCTCCCGCGAGGCCCTGCTCAACCAGGCACTGTTCGCGGCCATCGACGAGTGGGGTCGGGGGATCGGTGCGGAGTCCGGGGTGGGCGACGGCTCGGCTGCCGAGCGGTACGCGGACCTGTGGGCGCGCGAGATCGCCTCGTACCGCACCGACCGCTGGCTCTGGATCGCCTCGGTGGAGGCCTTCGTCCACGCCCAGAGCTCCCCGGACCTGCTGGCCCTCCTGGCCGCCGGTCAGCGCGAGGGCCGCCGGGGGATCGCGGCGCAGCTGACCGGGGCGCCGGAGGCGGAGGTGGCCGAGGCGGATGTGCGGGGGCTCGGGTCGGTGCAGCTCGCGCTGATGAGCGGCGTGATGATCCAGTGGCTGACCGACCCGGACCAGGCGCCGGACGCGGCCGAGATCGTGGCGGGGCTGCGGGCGCTGGCGGGGCGGCTGGAGGGGGCGTAGCCGGTTGCGTTTCTTTCGAATTGCGCGATGCTGGGTTCATCTTCAAAGGAGAGAGAGCCATGCACAGCACCGCTGAAGACCGAACTCTGCTACCTGAGCACCGCGCGGAGATCGCGGAGCTCTGTGCGTTCCTCGACCGGCCCCCACAGGCGGTGGAGCCCGCCTTGCTACGTGGCCCGGACGGCTCGACGAAGACGTTGCCCCCGGAGGTCTACGAAGCGCTGATGGTGGTCGTCCGTGCGCTGTCGGAGGGCAAGGCGGTCACGGTTGCTCCGGTGAACACCACGCTCACCACGCAGGAAGCCGCGAATCTGCTGGGTGTCAGCCGGCCCACCTTCGTCAAGATTCTGGACGAGGGCGAGGTGCCCTATTCCCGGCCGGGCCGTCACCGCAGAGTGCTGCTGGCTGATGTGCTCGAGTACAAGGAAAAGCGTCGCACCCGGAGAAGCCGAGGCCTCGACGAACTGATCGAGCTGACAGAGGACGCCGGACTCTACGGCAGCTGAACCCGATAGGCGCCTGAGTCAGCTGGAGCGATGTGCAGCGCGTGGTCCTGGACACCTGCGTCCTGTTTCCGAACTACCTCAGAGACACCTTGCTGAGGATGGCCGAGGCGGAGCTGTACGAGCCGCGTGGTCGGCCGAGATCTTGGAAGAGCTGAGGCGCAACATCGCCGACAAGGTGTCTGCGGAGAAGGCCAAAGCCCTGGTCGAGACGATGGCAGGGGCGTTTCCCGACAGTCTCGTGACGGGCTACGGCAAGCTGATACCTGCGATGACCCAACAATCCGAAGGATCGCCATGTGCTGGCCGCGGCGGTCCGCGGTCAGCACATGCGGTGGTCACACTGAACGTGAGGGACTTTCCCGCAGACGCAGCGGATCCGTACGAGATCGAGGTGCTGAGGCCCGACGATTTCCTGCTGGACCTGCTCGATC
Organism: Streptomyces sp. NPDC050422; assembly: GCF_044458665.1. Classification (NCBI taxonomy): domain Bacteria; kingdom Bacillati; phylum Actinomycetota; class Actinomycetes; order Kitasatosporales; family Streptomycetaceae; genus Streptomyces; species Streptomyces sp. NPDC050422. Next base: position 184,648 of record NZ_JBITIE010000014.1, on the reverse strand, counting down.
TTGCACCGGTGGACGTGTTCACGGTTCTGAGGGCCCAGGCGCAGAGCTGCCCGCGCGAACCGCGAGATGTGCACGGGCTGCTGGACCGGCTGGCAGCCGGAGGAGCTCCGCAGTTCACAGCGGAGTTCCGGCGGCGCCTCTGAAACCTCGCCCCCTACCCCCGCGGAGCCTCCGGCGGTGGCTGCGGTGCGCCCGGGAGGCGGATCGCCGCCTCCGTGCCGCCGCCCGGGGCGGGGCGCAGGTCGATTGCGCCGCCGGCCTGCTGGACCGTACGCGCCACGATCGACAGGCCGAGGCCGGAGCCGGGGAGCTGACGGGCGGACGGGGAGCGCCAGAAGCGTTCGAAGACGTGGGGGAGCTCGTCGGCCGGGATGCCGGGGCCGTGGTCGCGGACCGTCAGCTCGCCCCGGTGCAGGACGACGTCGATCGTGCCGCCGGACGGGCTGAACTTCACCGCGTTGTCCAGGACGTTGACGACCGCCCGCTCCAGGGCGGCCGGCTCCGCCCGTACGTACCAGGGGGCCAGCTCCGCCGTGATCGTCAGTTCCGGGCCGCGCAGACGGGCGCGTTGCACGGCGGTGCGGGTGATGTCGTGGAGCGCGATCACCTGGAGCGGGCTGGGGTCCGCCGCGTCGGGGCGGGCGAGTTCCTGGAGGTCGCCGATGAGCGAGGCCAGCTCCGTCATCTGCGCCTTCACCGACGCCATCAGCGCCTTGCGGTCGTCCGGCGGGATGGCCCGGCCGGTCTCGTCGCTCCGAGCCAGGAGCTCGACATTGGTGCGGAGCGAGGTCAGCGGGGTGCGCAGCTCGTGGCCCGCGTCGGCGATGAGCTGGGCCTGCCGGTCGCGGGACGTGGCCAGCGAGGCGGTCATCGAGTTGAACGAGCGGGAGAGGCGGGCGATCTCGTCCTCGCCCTCCACGGGGATGCGGACGGTCAGGTCCTCGGTGCGGGCCACGTGCTCGACCGCCTCGGTGAGCTCGTCGACGGGGCGCAGTCCGGAGCGAGCGATCCAGAGCCCGGCGGCGCCGGCGCCGATGACACCGATGCCGGAGACGAGGAGGAGGACCCAGGCGAGGGTGGTGAGGGGCTTGTCGATCTCGCTGAGGGGGCGGGAGATGGAGACGGCGAGGTCTGTCGGCGGCACGCGGGCGCTGATCTGGAACTGCTGTTGGTAGGTGTAGACGCGCACCTTCACGTCGTCGGAATCGGTCGTGGTGTGCAGCGCGCTGCGGTCCTCGCCGGCGGCCACTGCCAGGTCGGCCGCACTCACCGGGAGCTTCGGTGTGTCGGGGGCGATGCAGACCGTTCCGTCGGCGCCCAGGATCTGCACGGTGTCCGCGTTGGAGAAGAGCTTGGGCGGCGGTTGGTTGATGCCCGAGCAGTAACCGTACAGCCTGCTCAGGTAGTCCTTGTCGCCCTTCGTGCTGCGCAGCGTCGTATCCATCTGATGCTCCAGCTGCGCCTTCGTCACGAACCAGCACGCCGCCGCCACCGCCGCCACCGCCACCGCCACCGCGGTCGCGACCAGCAGCGCCAGCCGGGAGCGGAGCGGCAGGGCGCGGATCCGCCGGAGCGGGCCGGTCATCCCTCGCCCCCGCCCGAGCGCAGCGCGTATCCCACGCCGCGGACCGTGTGGACCAGGCGCGGTTCGCCGCCCGCCTCGGTCTTGCGGCGCAGGTACATCACGTACACGTCCAGGGAGTTGGAGCTCGGTTCGAAGTCGAAGCCCCACACGGCCTTGAGGATCTGCTCACGGGTCAGCACCTGGCGCGGGTGCGCCAGGAACATCTCCAGGAGGGTGAACTCGGTGCGGGTGAGCTCGACGCGGCGGGTGCCGCGGGTGACCTCGCGGGTGGCGAGGTCCATTCGCAGGTCGGCGAAGGACAGCACGTTGTCGTCGGGGACGGGGCCCGCCGCGGCCGCGTACGAACTGCGGCGCAGCAGGGCCCGGATGCGGGCGAAGAGCTCGTCCAGCTCGAAGGGCTTGACCAGGTAGTCGTCGGCGCCCGCGTCGAGTCCGGTGACACGGTCGCCGACGGTGTCACGGGCGGTGAGCATCAGGATGGGCGTGGTGGTGCCCGTGGAACGGATGCGGCGCGCGGCGGTCAGCCCGTCCATCCGCGGCATCTGGATGTCGAGAACGATGAGGTCGGGGGCGTACGACTCCGCCTTGGTGAGGGCGTCGAGACCGTCGACGGCGACCTCGGTGCCGTACCCCTCGAACGCGAGGCTGCGCTGCAGGGCCTCGCGCACGGCGGGCTCGTCGTCGACGATCAGGATGCGCTGGGGATCGTCTTCGGCGGGGCTCATCGCTGCTTCGTCCTCTTCTCGTTCCGTGCGGGGCCGGGCGCACCGCCGATTTTCTCAGCCTCGCACGGCCGTGGCGCGGCGTCGCGCGGCGCGGCTCAGGAGCTGTCGCCGGCCCGCAGCGTGTCGAGGTCGGCCTTGAGGGTGTTCACCGGGATGGCGAAGCCGAGGCCGACGCTGCCCGCACTGGAGCTGTTGGAACCGCTCGACGAACTGGCCGAGTACATCGCGGAGTTGATGCCGATGATCTCGCCGTCCATGTTGATCAGGGCGCCACCGGAGTTGCCCGGGTTCAGCGAGGCGTCGGTCTGGAGGGCCTTGTACGTGGTGGTGGAGTCGCCGGTGTCGCCGTTGAACTGCTGTCCGCCGAACTCGAACGGCCACTGCTGTCCGCCGCCCTGTCCCTGGCCCTGACCTTGTCCCTGGCTGCTGTCGGCGTTGGCGTCGTCCTTGGCAACCGTGACATCGCGGTCGAGCGCGGACACGATGCCGCTCGTGACCGTGCCGGTGAGGCCCTCGGGCGAGCCGATCGCGACGACCTGGTCGCCGACGGCCACCCTGGAGGAGTCGCCGAGGGTGGCCGTCTTCAGGCCGCTCGCGCCCTGGAGCTTGATCAGCGCGAGGTCCTTGTCGGGATCGGTGCCGACGACGTCGGCGGTGTACGTCTTGCCGGTGCTCAGCGTGACCTTGATGGACGAGGCGCCGGCGATGACGTGGTTGTTGGTGACGATCTCGCCGTCCGACGTGATGACCACGCCGGAGCCGGTGGACTGGCCCGCGGTCGAGGTCGCGCCGATCTCGACGATCGTCGGCGAGAGGGCCGCGGCCACGCCGGAGACGGTGCCCTTGCTGCTCTGCGAGACGGTGGTGCCGGGGATGACGCTGCCGGCCGTACCGCCGGTGCCGTTGTCGGTGAGCTGCCCGATCACGGTGGCGGTGCCGCCCCCGACGATCGCGGCCGCGATGGCCACCGCCGCGAGGAGCGCGACCGGCCGGCGGACCCGGCGGCGGGGGGCGGACGGTTCGGGCGCCGGCTGCGGCAGCCCGTGGACGCCGTCACCGCCGTGACCCGCACCGCCGGTGTACGCGTCTGCCGTGCCGGGGGCGGGCCACACGGTGGTCCCGGGGCCCATCGCGACCGGCTGGACGGGCTGGTATGACGGCGGCGGCGGGTAGGCCGCGTCGCCGTTGCCGTACGAGGGGTACATCGGGTACTCGCCGCTCGGGCGCTGGCTCTCTGTCATGTCTACGAGAGTGTCCAGCGAACATGAGAGGACCCTGAGTCCCTGCTGAGAAGCCCGGCAGAACCTCGTATGCCCGATATAAGGATCCTCCGCACAGGCCCCGCGCAGGGATCCTCCGCACCGGCCCCGCTTCGCCTCAGCGCACGGTGATGACCAGCTTGCCTGTGGTGCGGCCCGTCTCCCCCCGGACGTGGGCCCGGGCTCCTTCGGCGAGAGGGAAGGTGCCGGAGACGTGGGCGCGGAGCCTGCCCCGGTCGACGAGTTCGGCGACGGCGCGCATTCCGGCGTGGTCGTGCTCCACGAGCAGGACGACAGCGCGGACCTGTGCCTTCTCCGCTGCGGCCCGGGTGTCCTTGTCGCCCGGCAGCAGGGAGACGAGGACGCCGCCGGGACGGAGTACGCCCACGGAACGGGTGGCCGTCTCACCGCCGAGGGTGTCGAGGACGACGTCGTAGAGCTCCTCCGTGTCGGTGAAGTCCTCGGAGCGGTAATCGATGCAGGCATCCGTGCCGAGCTCGCGCAGGAAGTCGTGCTTGGGGGCACTCGCCGTCCCGGTGACGTGTGCGCCGCGTTCCTTGGCGATCTGTACGGCGAGATGACCGACACCGCCCGCCGCGGCGTGGATCAGCGCCCGCTGCCCGGCCCGGAGGCCCGCGGTCTCGACGAGGGCCTGCCAGGCGGTGAGCGCGGCCAGCGGCAGAGCGGCCGCCTGGACGTGGTCGATCCCGGCGGGCTTGGCGGCGAAGGCGCGGGCGGGGCCGGTCACGTACTCCGCGTGGGAGCCGGCCCCGTACGGGTAGGGCAGCATGCCGAACACCTCGTCACCGGGCCGGAAGAGGGTGACGCCGAAGCCGGTCTCCACCACGGTGCCGGAGACGTCCCAGCCGAGGGTCAGCGGCGGGGGCGGCAGGAAGACAGTCAGGGCGCGGTGCTTGAAGTCCGTGGGGTTGAGGCCGGCCGCGTGCACGGCGACGAGGATCTCCCCGGGGCCGGGCGCGGGCCGCGGAAGCTCGGTCAGCCGAAGGACCTCGGGGCCGCCGAGGGCCGTCTGGTGCAGGGCGAGCATCATCGGGGCGCCCTCGGGGGGAGCGGGGTTCGCGGAGTCCGGGGAGACGAGGTTCTGAGGAGTGTCCGTCGAAGTCATGCCTCGATCCTGGCCCGTACGCTCCGGTCCGGACGATGGCAAGAAGGTCAGCATCCGATACATTTCTGCCATGCCTTGCGACCCTGCGGCCCGCCGCGTTCCCGACGCCTCCGGCACTCACGCCGCCTGTGCGGCGTCCGCCCGGCCGCCCCGGGCCCGTGATCGTGCCGACCGCGCCGATTGCGCCGACCGCGCGGCCGAAGCGGGCAGTCGGCTGCGTCCGGGCCTGCGGTCCGGCGCCCACAAGGTCGTCGTTCTTGCCCTCGACGGCGTCTACCCCTTCGAACTCGGCATCCCGCACCGGGTCCTGGGTTCCGCCGACGGCCGCTACGAGGTGCTGTCCGCGAGCGTGGACGGGCAGTCCGTGCGTACCGATTCGGACCTGACCGTCACCCCCGGGCACGGTCCCGCGGTGCTGGACGAGGCGGACACCGTGGTCATCCCGCCGTACGCGATCTCGCCGGTCTCGGCTGCGGCCCCGGACCCGAAAGCTCTCGCCGCTCTCTCCCGCGTCCGCCCCGGTACTCGTCTGGTGTCCATCTGCACCGGTGCCTTCCTGCTGGCCGCCGCCGGTCTCCTCGACGGGCGCCGGGCCACCACCCACTGGGCGCTCACCGACTACTTCCAGGAGCTCTTCCCCCGGGTCGAGGTCGACGCCGGGGTGCTCTTCGTCGACCACGGTGACGTGCTGACCTCCGCGGGGGCGGCGAGCGGCGTCGATGTCTGCCTGCACCTGGTACGCCAGGACCACGGCAGCGAGGTGGCCAACCATGTCGCCCGCTGCTGCGTCGTGCCGCCGTACCGGGACGGCGGGCAGGCGCAGTACATCGAGCGGCCGCTGCCGCCGGCGAGCGGAACCGGCACCGGGCCGACCCGCGACTGGGCGCTCCAGCGGCTTGAACTGCCGCTGTCGCTGGGCGAACTGGCCACGCAAGCGGCGATGAGCACCCGCACCTTTGCCCGGCGCTTCCAGGAGGAGACCGGTCTGAGCCCCGGCCGCTGGCTGACCCAGCAACGGCTGCGGAGGGCACGACACCTGCTGGAATCCACCGACCTGCCGGTGGAACGTGTCGCCCACGAGGTTGGCTTCGCCACCGCCACCTCGCTGCGGCGGCACCTCGCGGCGGAGGCGGGGGTCGCCCCGTCCGCGTACCGGCGCACTTTCCGCGCCGCGGGCCCGTCTGCGGGCCCGACCGCGGGCGACGGCAGGAACACCAGGACCGACCTGGGGCTGAAGGGCTCGTAGCGCGCGTCCCGCCCTTCTCCGCGCTTCTCAGCGCTTCTGCCCGTGCCTGCCGTCAGGCAGGCTCTCAGCCGCGCTGCGCAGCCGGCGGCTCTCCGCAGCCGCACGAGCGCCGGACCACCAGCGCCGAGGGGAACTGCTTCAGCCGCTCCCGCCGCGAGCCCGACACCCGCAGCGAGTCGTCCAGCACCAGGTCGACCGCGGCCCGCGCCATCGCCGGGCGGTCGGAGAAGACCGTCGTGAGCGGCGGATCCGTCAGACCGGCTTCCTTCACGTCGTCGAAGCCCGCCACCGCGAGCTCACCGGGCACGTCGATCCGCAGCTCGCGCGCGGCCCGCAGCACCCCGATGGCCTGGTCGTCCGTCGTGCAGAAGATCGCCGGGGGACGGTCGGGGCCCGCGAGGAGCCCCAGGGCCACCTGGTAGGCGTCGTAACGGTTGTACGGGGCCTGGAAGAGCCGGCCCTCGGTCGAGCGGCCCGACTCGTGCATCGCCCGGCGCCAGCCCTCGACGTGGTCGGCGACCGGGTCGCCGACCGCCGGGGTCGACTCCATGCCGCCGAGGCACGCCACGTACGCGTTGCCGTGTTCCAGCAGGTGGCGGGTGGCGAGCTGGGCGCCGCCGACGTCGTCCGTGACGACCGCGACGTCGTCGATCGCCTCGGGCCGCTCGTGCAGCAGCACGACCCGGGCGTCCCACGCCTCTATCTCCGCCGCCGCGCGCTCGCTGGGGCCCTGGCTGACCAGGATCAGGCCGGAGACCCGCATGCCGAGGAAGGCCCGCAGATAGTGGACCTCGCGCTCGTCGCGGTAGTCGGAGTTGCCGACCAGCACCATTTTCCCGCGCTCGGCCGCGGCCTGTTCGACCGCGTGTGCCATCTCCGCGAAGAACGGCTGCCGCGCGTCCGGCACGATCATCCCTATGAGATCGGTCCGCCGCGAGGCCATCGCCTGGGCGACCCGGTCGGGCCGGTAGCCCAGCTCCTTGATCGCGGCGAGCACCCGCTCGCGCGTGGCCGGGGCGACCGGCCGGGGTCCGTTGTTGATGACGTAACTGACCACTGCGGTCGACGTCCCCGCCAGTCTCGCCACATCGTCCCGCGTCACCTTGGCCACGCGCGGCAGTCTACGCGGATATACCTACCTCTTGGCAGGCCGGACCGGGGCTTCTTCCGTCACCTCGGCAACCTCCGGCTGCTCCGAACGGGTGAGGGTTTCGGTGGCTGCCTTCGCGGCGGCGGCCTTGGCCTCCTCCGCGGCGGCACGCTCGACCTTCTCCGGTGCGACGAAGCGGTAGCCCACGTTGCGGACGGTGCCGATCAACGACTCGTGCTCGGGTCCGAGCTTGGCGCGCAGCCGCCGTACGTGGACGTCGACCGTCCGCGTACCGCCGAAGTAGTCGTAGCCCCAGACCTCCTGGAGCAGCTGGGCGCGGGTGAAGACCCGGCCGGGGTGCTGCGCCAGGTACTTGAGCAGTTCGAATTCCTTGAAGGTCAGGTCCAGGACCCGGCCCTTGAGTTTCGCGCTGTAGGTCGCCTCGTCCACCGAGAGATCACCGTTGCGGATCTCCATCGGGGAGTCGTCGGCGGTGATCTGCTGCCGGCCGGTGGCCAGCCGCAGTCGCGCCTCGACCTCGGCGGGGCCCGCCGTGTCCAGCAGCACGTCGTCGATGCCCCAGTCCGCGGTGACGGCCGCGAGGCCGCCCTCCGTGACGACGAGGATCAGCGGACAGCCCGGTCCGGTGGACCGCAGCAGCTGACAGAGCGAGCGGACCTGCGGGAGGTCGCGGCGCCCGTCGATGAGGATCACGTCGGCACCAGGGGTGTCGACCAGAGCGGGGCCTTCGGCGGGAGCCACCCGCACGCTGTGCAGCAGGAGGCCGAGGGCGGGAAGCACCTCCGTCGACGGTTGGAGGGCATTCGTCAGGAGCAGCAGTGAACTCATCGCCGCCCACCTGCCTGGGTAGTCGGTCGATGATCGTGCACGGTTGGCTCGCCCATTACGTCGGTCCTCCTCGTTCCCTGCGAGAGGGGCACTCCCGGGTCGGACCCGGGGGAGTATGCGGCACTGCTTCGTACGCTGATTGGTGCGTGGTCGTACGACTTTCGTCATACGGCCTTTACCGGTGCGGCCCCGCGCCCGGGACCGCTGAGCTTGTCGAAACGTCGTCGTAACAACGCGCGGAAAGCACAAAAGGACCCGGGGGCTGCATTGCCCGGATCCTCTTCCCAGCAGAATAGCCCACATGACTTCTGTGTCCGAGGGGCGATTTCGGAGTTCCTCTGTTCCCTTGATCACGCGCGGGCCGCTGCGGACCACATTGCCGACCGATGACGGGACCCGTATCGAGGCGGTGTACGAGCCGTGTACGGCGGATGCCGGCGCGGCCGCCGAGGGGGGCGGCGCCGGCCCGGTGATCGTGGTCGCGCACGGATTCACCGGTTCGGCCGACCGCCCCGCGGTGCGGCGCGCCGCGCGGGTGTTCTCCCAGCGTGCGGCGGTTGTCACGTTCTCCTTCCGTGGGCACGGGCGCTCGGGCGGACGGTCCACGGTGGGTGACCGCGAGGTGCTGGATCTGGCGGCCGCGGTGGCCTGGGCGCGGTCGCTCGGGCACACGCGGGTCGTTACGGCCGGGTTCTCGATGGGCGGTTCCGTGGTGCTCCGGCACGGGGCGCTGTATACGCGTCCCGGCGCGGAGGGAGAGGCCGGGGGGCGCACGGAAGCGCATGGGGAGGCGCACGCGGACGCAGTAGTGTCCGTGAGCGCGCCGGCGCGCTGGTACTACCGGGGGACGGCGCCGATGCGCCGCCTGCACTGGATGGTCACCCGCCCCACCGGGAGGCTGGTCGGGCGGTACGGGTTCGGGGTCCGGATCGATCGCAACGACTGGGACCCCGTCCCGCTCTCCCCGGTCGAGGCCGCCGGCCGGATCGCCCCGGCCCCGCTCCTGATCGTGCACGGCGACCAGGACCCGTACTTCCCGCTCGACCACCCGCGGATGCTCGCCGACGCGGCGGGCGGGGCCGCCGACCTGTGGCTGGAGCCCGGCATGGGCCACGCGGAGAACGCGGCGGACGAGACCTTGCTCACCCGCATCGCCGACTGGGCGATGACGCGGTGAACCATGATGGACAGCTGACGCGAGACGAAAGGAGTGCCGCCATGCCTGCGGGAACGATCCGCTACTGGGCAGCCGCCAAGGCCGCGGCCGGAACCGCGGAGGAGCCGTACACCGCTGCGACGCTCGAAGAGGCGCTCGACGCGGTGCGGGAACGGCACCCCGGCGAGCTGAGCCGCGTACTGCAAAGGTGCTCGTTCCTCATCGACGGTGACCCCGTCGGGACCCGGAGCCATGAGACCGTACGCCTTGCCGAGGGCGGCACGGTCGAGGTGCTCCCGCCGTTCGCAGGAGGGTGAACCGCAGAACATGAGCAGCAGCGATCAGCAACAGCCGTACCCGCCGCAGCAGCATCCGCAGTATCCGTACGGGCAGGAGCCGCAGCAGCAGCAACAGCCCTACGGGGATCCTTCGTACGCCGACCCTTCGTACGGTGACCCGTCGTACGGCGGTCAGGCGCATCCCGGGCAGGGATACGCGGACCAGGGGGGATACGCGGACCCCTCGTACGGGCAGCAGACGCCCTACGGGGGGGACGCGGCGCCGTACGGGACGCCGCAGGGCGGGTACGACCCGAACCCGCCCCAGCAGGCCGTCGCGTACCCGCAGCAGGGTCCGCCCGCCCCGCAGGTCCCCCAGGCGCAGCCCGGGACCGGCTGGCCGGCCGGTGACCAGGGGGTCGCCCAGACCTGGGAGGGCCAGACCTGGGACACCCAGTACCAGCCGACGATCCGGCCCGCTCAGCCCGTGCAGCCCGCTCAGCCCGTGCAGGCTGCCGCAGACGACACCGCGTACCTGTCGCCGGTGCAGCCCGCACCCCCCGTGCAGGCTGCCGCGGACGACACCGCGTACCTGTCGCCGCCGCAGGGCGCGTCCGGCTCGTACCCGCTGCCCCCCGAGGCCCAGGCCGCTCCCGCCGCGCCCGCCCCGGCCGCAGCCCCCGCAGCCCCCGTGCAGGGCGAGGACGGCTACAGCGCGCCGACCACCCTGGGCAACAGCCGCATCACCGACGCCCAGCGCGCCCGCGCCGAGGGCCGTTCGCCGGTCATCGCGCCCGGGATGCAGCCGGCCGCGATCACCGCGGGGCTCGGGCTGCTGCTCGCGCTCGGCGCGGCCGTCGGGCAGTACGCCCTGGTTGTCCCGCTGGTGCTGCTCCAGGCGGTGACCGCCGCGGGATGGTTCCGGCTCAACGGCATGTGGCCGGCCCGCCAGGGCATCGCGCTCGCCTTCGCCGGCGGCTTCGTCGCCGATGTGGCGCTGCTCGCGGCCGGCCGGGAGAACGGCCCCGCCGCGATCCTGGGCACCCTCGGTGTCTGGGTGCTGCTCACCGTCGTGCTCCAGCTGCGCAGCCGGGCCGGTGCCGACGAGCGGATGCAGGGGCTGATGGCCACCGTCGCCTCGGCCGCGCTCGCGGTCCTCGCCGCCGGGCACCTCGCTGCCGTCCCGGACGCCGTGACGGTCGGCGGTGTGGCCGTCGCCGCGGCCGTGGTCGTCCGGGCGCTGCCGCTGCCCGGACCGGCCTCCGTCGTGGCGGCGCTGGTCGTCGCGGCGGGCGCCGGTGCGGTGGCTGGCGCCGTCACCGACCTGGGGGCCAAGGGGGCGCTGCTCGGCTTCGCCGCCGGTGGCTGTGCGCTGATCGGGCTGCGGGTGGCCAGCTATGACTACCCGTCACGCTTCGTGCACATGACGGCGGGAGTGGCGCTGCCGCTCACCGCGGCCGCCCCGGCCGTCTATCTGATCGGGCGCGCGCTCACGTAGATCCGTACCGCGTCGCCGGCATGCCGAAGCCCTCCACCGGGAACCGATGGGGGGCTTCCGCTCGTCGATCACCCGGGGCGTGACGTGCGGCCGCAGTAGGCTCACCGGCGCCAGGGTCCGGATGGATGTGGCGCGGGGGAGGACAGGCGTGCGTGCACTGCGAATACTGCTGATCGTCGTAGTGGTTCTGGCCGGGGTGTTCATCGCCGTGGACCGTGCGGCGGTGTACCTCGCAGAGTCGGAGGCGGCGGACCGGGTGGTGGTCTCCGGAGCGCGGATCGGGTCCACGGACGTCTCCATCAAGGGCTTCCCGTTCCTGACCCAGGTCGCCGGATCGGAACTCGACGAGGTCGACGTGAAGATCACCGGAATCGAGGCGACCGCCGCCGGCCGCACGCTCCGGATCAGCAGCATGGACGCGGAACTGCACCAGGTGCGGCTGACCGACGGCTTCTCCGGCGCCACCGCCGCCCGTGCCACCGGCACGGCCGTCATCTCGTACGAGGACCTGACCGAGGCCGCCGCCCAGGACGTCGCCGTCGAGTACGGCGGCAACGGCAAGGTGAAGGTGACCGGCACGGTGACCGTCCCCGTCATCAACCGGACGATCTCGCGCAGCGTCCTGTCCACCGTCACCCTGGTCGACGGCCACACCGTCCGCGTCCACGCGGACAAGGTGCCGGGTGAGGGCATCCCCGGCCTCGAAGGGCTCGTCCGCGAGAAGACCGACTTCGAGCGCGAGGTCGGCACACTGCCGAACGGCCTGAAGCTGCAGAAGATCCAGCCGACCGCCGCCGGACTGGAGATCTCCGTGACGGGGACCGACGTCCGCCTCGCCGGATAACACCCACCGCAGCCGGGTAGTGGGCCCCCGTACGGGCCGGGCCGCCACATACTGAGACGGTCGAGTCCGTCCCGTAGATGCTCGGCGGCTTCCGCGCCCGGGACGGCTTGCTCCCGGAGCCTCGGCACCCTCGCGCATCTCACCCTTCGGACGATCGTGTCTCAATATACGACACAACGGTGACATGTCCGCCCGTACGTCCCTACGATCGGTGCCATGCAGTGCTCTATTAGCGGTCTCCCACAGCGGGGACGGGCGGATCTCACGAAGCGGCGGGCAGTGGACCTGTGCCGCGTCGCCGCCATGCTCTGTCGCACTGTCTGAGCGGGATCCGTCGAGTTCCCGCATTCCCGGCCCTCCGACCGCTCGTCGGGGCCATCCCGCGTGGCATCCGTGCACGCGCCGAATCCGCGCCGCGCACATCCGGATCACCCCGCACCATCGCGCACCACTCGCATCATCTCGCCGCAGACTGCCCCGGAGGAGAACAGAATGAGCCGCAGTGACGTCCTGGTAGACGCCGACTGGGTCGAGGCCCACATCGACGACCCGAAGGTCGCCATCGTCGAGGTCGACGAGGACACCTCCGCGTACGAGAAGAACCACATCAAGAACGCGATCCGGATCGACTGGACCAAGGACCTCCAGGACCCGGTCCGCCGTGACTTCATCGACCAGGCCGGCTTCGAGGAGCTGCTGTCGAAGAAGGGCATCGGCAACGACACCACGGTCGTCCTCTACGGCGGCAACAACAACTGGTTCGCGTCCTACGCGTTCTGGTACTTCAAGCTCTACGGCCACCAGGACGTCCGCCTGCTCGACGGCGGCCGCAAGAAGTGGGAGCTCGACTCCCGCGACCTGGTCGACGGCGACCAGATCCCGTCCCGCCCGGCCACCCAGTACAAGGCCCAGCCGCAGGACGAGTCGATCCGCGCCTACCGTGACGACGTCGTCGCCGCGATCGGCAACCAGAACATCGTCGACGTGCGGTCGCCCGACGAGTTCAGCGGCAAGCTGCTCGCCCCGGCCCACCTCCCGCAGGAGCAGTCGCAGCGTCCCGGCCACGTGCCGAGCTCGCGCAACATCCCGTGGTCGAAGAACGCCAACGACGACGGCACCTTCAAGTCGGACGACGAGCTCAAGGCCCTCTACGAGGACGAGCAGGTCGACCTGGCGAAGGACACCATCGCGCTGTGCCGCATCGGTGAGCGTTCGGCCCTGACCTGGTTCGTGCTGCACGAGCTGCTCGGCGTCGACAACGTCAAGAACTACGACGGCTCGTGGACCGAGTACGGCTCCCTCGTGGGTGTGCCGATCGAGCTCGGCGCCAACAAGTAACCCCGCCCGCCCGACCCGGACCGGCACGACCCTCGACCAGAAGGACAGAACATCATGTGTGGAGCAAAGGCCGGCGGCCCCGACGCTTCGACGATCAAGCCCGGTGAGACCACCATCCAAGGCAGCGTGACCCGCGACGGCGAGCCCGTCACCGGCTACGTCCGCCTGCTGGACTCGACCGGTGAGTTCACCGCCGAGGTCCCGACCTCGGCGACCGGACAGTTCCGCTTCTACGCGGCCGAGGGCACCTGGACGCTGCGCGCCCTCGTCCCCGGCGGCAGCGCCGACCGCACGGTCGTGGCACAGACGGGCGGCCTCTCCGAGGTGGCCATCGCCGTCTAGGGAGTGTTTTAGAAGTAGCGTCGGCCGCCCGGACCACGCGAGACAGACGGGACTTCTAAAACACGACCTAGGCACTGTGACGGCTCTGCCGATGACCGGCCGAAGGGCCGTGCCCCAGGGGGTTGGACGCCTTCTGAACCGGGGTACGGCCCTTCGTGCCGTGGGCGGAAGCCGGTGCGGCCGGTGCGGTCCAGGACCGGCCGGGTGGGCCGATCGGGCCTACGCTGGATGCATGTACCGCCGACGCCGGCGCGCCTATTTCGTGATGATGGGGGTCTGCCTCGTCCTCTTCATCTCCGCCTGGGCCTTCGTGAGGCTCTGGTCGATGCCCGCCGCCATCGCGATGTGCGTGGTCGCGATGGTGATACCGCCCGTCGCGGCGGTGGTGGCGAACCGGAAGGGGCCGGAGGACCGCTGGTGGGACGAGCCCGCTCCGGGGTCCCGGCCCGGGACGCCGCCCGACCCCCCGCCCCGCTCCGGCAAGAACGGCCCCGTGGGCCGCACCGGTGATCCGGAGTCCGACGCGTGGTGGGACGAGCTCGACGGCAAGAAGCGCCGCCGGTGAAGGGCCGGCCGGTGAAGGGCCGGCCGGGTCAGTAGACGAGGGCCTGGACGCCGTCGGCCATGATCTCGCTGACGAAGACCTGCGCGCCGGCGATCCGTACGCCCTCCAGGACGTCCTGCTCCGTGATGTCGCGGCGGGCCGCGCACTGGGTGCAGAGAGTGATCTGCCCGCCCGCCTGAATCGACTCGATGAGATCCGGCAGCGGCGCCGCGTGCGGGAGTTCGAACTCGGCGGCCCGTCCCGGCAGGGCGAACCAGGCGGACTCCCCGGTCAGCCAGAGCGAGACCTCCACGCCGCTGGCGACGGCGACCGCCGCGACGGTGAACGCCTGGGAACAGCGCTCGGCGGAGTCGGCACCTGCGGTCACCTTGATCACGAGCTTCTTCGGCATATGCAGAACTGTAATCCTCTGCCGCACAACCTCGTTGGGGCCCGGCGGGTCAGTGGGGTGCGCAGATAACGGAATCTGCGCCTCAGGTCTCGTGGGGGGACCCATTTTGAATCCGAAAGACACCATTCCTGACGGGCCGGCCGAGCCGCCCGTGCAGGTGGAGGTGGCGGAACAGGCAGTTCCGGAAGTGATTTCTCCGGACGCGTCCGCTCCCGTGACGCCGCTCCCGGAAGCCTCTGCCGAGGAGCCGCACCAGCCGCAGGCCGTCCCTGTGAAGCGGCGGCCGCGTGGCCGTACGACGCTGATCATCGCCGCAGCCGCCGTCCTGGGCATCGCGGCCGGCACCGCTGTCGGCTACGGCGTGCAGGCCGGGCGCGCCCCGACGCCGCTGACCGCGCTCTCGCAGTCCGATCTCGCGTACCCGGCGAAGGCGTTGCCCGCCGATCAGGTGCCGGACCCGCTGCCGGCGTCGCAGGACCGCCAGGTCCGTACGGACGGCGACCTGCGCAAGCTGATCATTCCCCGGCCGGCCGGCTGGAGCGACAACAGGGACATGGGGGTCCTGCCGGACGGCTGGATGGGGGTCGACGACTACGCGCTCGACTTCAAGAGCGAGGACTACATGTACGGCAAGCTCCTGGCGGCCGACATCCGCCGCGTCGCGGCCGCCTCCTGGAAGAAGGGCACGTACCGCACGGCCAACATCTGGCTCGTGCAGTTCCGCGCGGGTGTGGACACCGCGGCGGCCGACCACGCCGAGAGCCAGCGCGCGTACATGCCCGTGGCCGACCGTGGTGCGGGCAACGAGGGCAGTGCCCTCAAGGGCAGCGGCCGCGGTCGCTACTACCTCTACAAGGCCGAACGGAAGGCCGGCTACATGCCGGTCTACCGGGCCAGGGCGGTCTTCCACCGTGGCGACGTCATGGTCGACATCAACATGTTCGACACCGCGCCGATCAGCAAGAAGGACATCCGGACGCTGGCCGAGCGACAGCTGGAGCGCCTGTGAACGACGACGTGACGACACCTGTACCTGCGCCCGAGCCCGCACCTGAGTCTGTGCCCGAGCCCGCACCCACCCCCAAGGGAAGGGTCCGCCGGGTCGTTCTCGCGGCGGTCCCCGTCGTGCTGGTGCTCGCCGCCGTCGCCGGTGCGGCGACGTACACGAAGATCACCGTGGACAACGCGGACCGAACGGTCGAGACCACCGTCTGGCAGAAGACCTCGGGTACCGGCGGCAAGGACCCGGCCGGTGAGGCGCCCCGGGGCCGTGCCTCCACCGCGCTCAGCAAGCTCCTGCTGCCGGTCCCGAGGAGTTACCGGCTCGGTCCGGACATCGGGGAACACGGCAACGACAGCGAGCTCAGCGGCCGTGCGGCCGCCGCCGAAATGAAGGAAAGCGCCCGAGGGCTGGCCGGCAAGCAGCGTCGGGAACTGGAGAAGCGGGTCGACAAGCTGCACATCCAGGGTGTCGCGGTCCGCTCGTACGTGTCGCAGGAGAACGACCTGGTGGTCGAGACCCAGCTGGTGCGCATGAAGGACAAGAAGGCGGTCCGGGACATGTACCGCTTCCAGAGCGGCCTCTTCGACGCGGTGGGCGTCTTCAGGGACGGACCGAAGATCACCGGCCACAAGAAGAACTCCATGTGCTTCCGGGCGCCCAAGGACAAGCGCAAGCTCGATTCCCTGTACTGCGTCGCGTACGACGGAGAGGTGCTGTTCAGCTTCTCGGCGAGCGGGATCGAGCCGTTCGGCACGTCGAGCGTCGCCCTGCTGGTGAAGGACCAGCTCGACCACATCACGTCCCCGGGGGAGTACGTATGACCGAGCAGACGGCCGAGCAGGCCGCCGGAACAGAACCGGCCGCCATCGAGCCCGCCCCCGCCCCCGCCCCCACCCCCACCCCCGCTCCCGCCCCCACCCCCACCCCCGCTCCCGCCCCTGTCGCCGCCGCACCGGACCAGTTCCCGCCGGTGCCTCTGCTGCCGCCCCCGCTCCCGCCGTCCGCCGCGCCCCGGCCCCCGCGCCGGGTGCTGCGGGCCGTGGCCCGGTGGACCGCGGCCGTGCTGGTGCTCGGCGGGCTCGGAGCCGGTACGGCGTACAGCATCACCTCCATGGAGCGCACCGACGTGCCGGGTCTGGCCACCGAGGCGGACGGGCGTTGGGCGTACCCGCGGCTGACCCTGCCCGCGCTCCCGGCCGACGCGCCCCGGCCCTTCACCACGGGCAACACGGCCGAGGTCCACCACGCCGACCTGCGCAAGCTGCTGCTCCCGGCCCCGGCCGGAGCCACGGCGGACAAGAAGCTGACGGGAGGCTGGGTGAGCACGGCGCAGTTCCTCTCCGAGTACCGCAAGGAACGGCGGGCCGACCTCACCCAGCAGCTCGACGACTCGGCCCTGCGGCACATCGCGGCGCGTGGCTGGACCGTGGCGGACGGCACCGAGGCGCGCGTCTACCTGTTGCAGTTCAACTCGACGGCCTTCGCGCAGGCGTTCCTCGACGACACCTTCGTCAGCAGCGGCCCCGGCGCCCCGCTCGACTGGTCCACCGACCTCAAGCTCGACGAGTCGTGGGAGGGCGGTACGGCCGTCTCCGGCACGACGGTCTACACGTACGGCGAGACGAGGTCCGGCAAGGGCCGGATCCACCAGGGCTACATCCGGGCAGGTGACACGGTCGCCCTGGTCATCCACTCACAACCGGGCAGGAAGAACGCCGCACCGGTCCCCTTCCGCCAGACACTGATCCTGCAGAACCAGCTGCTGGGCTGACCCGCCCCGCGGCACGCCCCGAACCGGCGGGCCGGGACCCCACCCATTAGGCTGGGGCCCGGCCCTGTACTGCCGCCATACCGCTCGTTCAAGGAGCTCCCGTGCTTGAGGCATTCTTCTCCGCCCTGCTGGTCCTGGTCTGCGTCGGCGTTCTCGCCTTCGCCGGGCTGACCGTGAAGAAGCTGTACCAGGGCCAGCGCTGACCCCTGCCGTACCCGGCGCCCCTGCCTTCCGCCTTCCGCCTCACAGATCGATTGAGCCGTTCATGATCGAGATCCCGTCCGACCTCCACCCGGACCTCGTCCCGCTGGCCTTCCTGCTGGGCAACTGGACGGGCGCGGGTGTGTCCGACTTCCCCGGTGCCGAGAAGTGCAACTTCGGCCAGGAGGTCTCCTTCAGCCACGACGGCCGGAACTTCCTGGAGTACGTCTCGCACTCCTGGGTGCTCGACGCCGAGGGCAACAAGGTCAGGCCGCTGGAGTCCGAGTCCGGTTACTGGCGCATCGACAAGGACCGCAAGGTCGAGGTCGTCATGGCCCGCGACCAGGGCGTCATCGAGATCTGGTACGGCGAGCTGGCCCACCAGAAGCCGCAGATCGACCTGGTCACCGACGCGGTGGCCCGGACGGCGGCCTCCGGCCCGTACAGCGGTGGCAAGCGGCTCTACGGCTACGTGAAGAGCGACCTCATGTGGGTGGGCGAGAAGTCCACGCCCGAGGTCGAGCTGCGGCCGTACATGTCGGCGCACCTGAAGAAGGTCGTCACCCCGGAAGATGTCGCGGCGATGGCGAAGAGCCTCGGCGACCTGCCGGACGACGGAATCGCCTTCTTCAAGTAGTCCGCGAGGCCCGTTCCACGGACACCTGGGGCCGTGGGCTCGCCCCGGCCTAGACTGGAGCCTGTGGTGAGCACCGACTGGAAGACCGATCTTCGGCAGCGCGGCTACCGGCTGACGCCGCAGCGACAGCTTGTCCTGGAAGCCGTGGACACGCTGGAACACGCGACGCCCGACGACATCCTGTCCGAGGTGCGCCGGACCGCGTCCGGCGTGAACATCTCCACCGTCTACCGGACCCTGGAGCTCCTGGAGGAGCTGGATCTGGTCAGCCACGCCCATCTGGGCCACGGCGCTCCGACGTACCACCTGGCCGACCGCCACCACCACATCCACCTGGTCTGCCGGGACTGTACGAACGTCATCGAGGCCGATGTCGACGTCGTCGCCGAGTTCACCGAGAAGCTGCGCGGCACGTTCGGCTTCGAGACGGACATGAAGCACTTCGCGATCTTCGGCCGGTGTGCGGACTGCACGGCGAAGGCGGCCGGAGCGGCCGCCGGTTCGGCCGCCGGACCCCAGGCCTGATTCGAGTCGTACGCTGGTCGCATGAAGAGCCCCCTGCTGTCCCTGCCCGGCGCCGTCCCCGCCGAGGGCCGCGACGAAGGCGTCGCCGCGCACTACGGCGACCTGTTCCGCGAACAGCGTGCCCTCGCCGACGGCTCCGGTCTCGTCGACCTCTCGCACCGCGGGGTCGTGACCGTCACCGGGAGCGACCGGCTGGCGTGGCTGCATCTCCTGCTGACCCAGCACGTCAGCGACCTCGCCCCGGGCCAGGCCACCGAGGCCCTGGTCCTCACGGCGAACGGGCACATCGAGCACGCCCTGTATCTCGTCGACGACGGCGAGACCGTGTGGATGCACGTCGAGCCGGGCACCCAGGGCGAGCTGATCGCCTATCTGGAGTCGATGAAGTTCTTCTACCGCGTCGAGGTCGCCGACCGTACCGAGGACTACGCGGTGGTGTATCTGCCGGCCGGTTCCATCGCCGAGGCCCCCGACGGCGCCACCGTGCGGGAGACGCCGTACGGACGCGATCTGTTCCTGCCCCGCGAGGGTCTGGAGGCGTTCGCGGCGGCGCACGGTCCGGTCGCCGGGGTGCTGGCCCACGAGGCGCTGCGCGTCGAGGGGCACCGGCCGCGGCTCGGGTTCGAGACCGACCACCGCACCATTCCGCACGAGCTGGGCTGGATCCCCGGCGCCGTCCACCTCCAGAAGGGCTGCTACCGGGGCCAGGAGACCGTGGCCCGGGTGCAGAACCTCGGCAAGCCGCCGCGGCGCCTGGTCTTCCTGCACCTGGACGGCAGCGAGGTGCTGCTGCCCGGACACGGGACCCCGGTGCGGCTCGCGGCGGACGGGGCGGAGGGCCGTCAGCTCGGCTTCATCACCAGCTCCGCACGCCACCACGAGCTGGGGCCGATCGCCCTGGCCCTGGTGAAGCGGAACGTGGCGGTGGACGCGGAACTGCTGGCGGGCGACACGGCGGCGGCCCAGGAGACGGTCGTCGAACCGTAGGCCCCGGCCGGCCCCCGCCGGATCAGACCTCGACGATGACGGTGAACGGGCCGTGGTTCGTGAGCGAGACCCGCATGTCCGCCCCGAACCGGCCCGTCTCCACCTGTGCGCCCAGCGCCCGCAGCTGCGCCACCACCTCGTCGACCAGCGGCTCGGCGATCTCGCCGGGTGCCGCGGCGTTCCACGTGGGCCGGCGGCCCTTGCGGGCGTCCCCGTAGAGAGTGAACTGCGAAATCACCAGAAGCGGTGCATTCACATCGGAGCAGGACTTCTCGCCCTCCAGAATGCGGACCGACCAGAGCTTGCGGGCGAGCTGGGCCGCCTTCTCCGCGGTGTCGCCGTGGGTGACTCCCACCAGCACACACAGCCCCTCGCCGACGATTTCGCCGACGACCGCCGAACCGCCGCCCTCGTTCGCGGCGTCTGCCACGGTGACGCTCGCACCGTCCACCCTCTGTACCACTGCACGCATACAGACCAACCTATCTTGGGCTGAACGGGTACAGAGCAACTCCACGGGGCCCCTCGGAGTGGCACGATGCACGGAGACGGTGTGCCGACGCACCGGTCGAGGGGATGGACACAAGCATGAGCATGTATGGAACCGGGCAGTCCCCGGGCGCAGTGCCGGTCGCGCGCCCCGGCGTCAACAGCAAGACCGGTACGAGTACGAGCACCATGCGCCCACCCGTGCAGCGAACCGGGCACGGGTGCGAGGACGGGGCCGCCGCATCGGTCCCCCTCGATCTGGGGGCTCTGCGCCTGCCGGAGCTGCGCGGACTGCGGCGGGACTCGCAGCGTGACGAGGCCGATCTCAGCTATGTGCGGCGGCTCGTCCAGGGGCGGATCGACATCCTGCGCGCCGAGCTCGCGCGGCGGCGTGACCCCGAGTCCCCGGTGGTGGACCGGCTCTCGGAGATCCTCGCGGACACCCCGTCGCTGCACCGCTCCTCCGCACGGCACGTCACGCTGAGCACGCCGCGCAGCGACGAGTACCGGCAGCTGGCCGCCGAGACGCTCGCCGAGGTCGAACTCTCCGACCTCGACGCCCGGACGGACGAAGAGCTGCACACCGCGATGGGACGCCTGGTCCGCTACGAACAGCAGGTCTCCCGGCGCCGCTCCCGGCTCCAGCACACCGCGGACGATTGCAGCGCGGAGATCGCCCGCAGGTACCGTGACGGGGAAGCACAAGTAGACGACCTGCTCGCCTGAAGCGACCCTTCCGGGGGCGGGTCCCGCCCGTCCCCGGAAGGCCACCATGACCTCCAGCACAGCCCCGTCGTCCCCGTCCGGCATATCCGGCCCGGCTCCCGGCCTTCCCGTGCTGGCGGAGGTGGTCCGGTCCGGCTTCGTGGAGGGGCATCACCGGGGCTCCCTGGTGGTCCTGGCCGCGGACGGCAGCGTGGAGATGTCCCTGGGCGATCCGACGGCCCCGGTCTTCCCGCGCTCCTCCAACAAGCCGATGCAGGCCGCGGCGGTGCTGCGGGCCGGTCTCGACCTGTCGGGGGAGCGGCTGGCGCTGGCCGCCGCGAGCCATTCGGGCGAGGGCTTCCACCTCGATCTCGTACGCAAGATGCTCACCGAGCACGGGCTGTCGCCCGACGATCTGCAGACGCCGCCCGATCTGCCATTGGACCCGGTGGAGGCGGAGACGTACCTCGCGGCGGGCCACGTCCGGGAGCGGATCACGATGAACTGCTCGGGCAAGCACGCGGCGATGCTCGCGGTGTGCCTGCACAACGGCTGGGACCCGGCCACCTACCTCGACCCGGCGCACCCCCTCCAGCAGCTCGTCCACCGGGTCGTCGAGGAGGCGGCGGGCGAGCCGGTCGCCGCGGTCGGTACGGACGGCTGCGGGGCGCCGCTGATGGCGCTGTCCCTGGTGGGTCTGGCCCGGGCGTTCCGTACGTTCGTCACGGCGGAGCACGGCACGGCCGAGCACCGGGTGGCGGACGCGATGCGCGCCCATCCCGAGTACGTGGCCGGCACGCGGCGGCCCGACACCTGGCTGATGCGGGAGGTGCCGGGGACGCTGTCCAAGATGGGCGCGGAGGCGGTCCAGGCGGTGGCGCTGGCGGACGGCCGGGCACTGGCCTTCAAGATCGACGACGGTTCGACCCGGGCGCTCGGCCCGGTGCTGGCCCGCGTGCTGGGGCTGCTCGGCATCGACGCCCCGGTGGTGTCGCGGATCGGCCGGGCCCCGCTGATGGGCGGGAGCGCGGAGGTCGGGGAGATCCGGGCGGCGTTCTGACCGGCGCAGAAAAGCCGACGACATCTGCGGCGCCCGCATCTAGCGTGAGGCGGATGAGCAACCTTGACGCCCGCACCGTCACCGAATCCGAACTCCACGACTGGCTGCGCGCCCTGAACACCGGTTTCCTGCGCGCCCCGACCCCGTCGGACGAGGAGGTGGCCGGGCGGCTGCCGCTCCTGGACCTGGCGCGCACGCAGGGGGTGTTCGACGCGGGGCGGTGCGTGGCGACGTTCCGGTCGTTCGCGCAGGAGCTGACGGTCGTCGGCGGCGCCACGGTGCCCACGGACGCGGTCACCAACGTCACGGTGTCGCCCACCCACCGGCGTCGCGGGCTGCTCTCGCGGATGATGGCCGCGGACCTGGCGGCGGCGAAGGAGCGCGGCGACGTGGCCGCCACGCTGATCGCCGCCGAGTACCCGATCTACGGGCGGTACGGATTCGGACCGGCGGCCTGGACCACGGAGTGGGAGGTCGACGTCCCCCGCACGGGCCTCGACCCGCACGGCCGGGTCCCGTCGGCCGGGGACGGTGGCCGGATCGACCTGGTGGACGGTACGGACGTACGCAAGCTGGGCCCGGCCCTGCACGACCGGCTGCGGGCCCGGCAGCACGGGGTGGTGAGCCGCAACGCACGCTGGTGGGACCTCGCCACCGGTCAGTCGCTCTTCCCCCACGACCACTGGACCGAGCCGTTCTACGCGGTCTACCGCGGTGCCGACGGCAGCGTTGACGGGCTGCTGATCTACCGCGCCGACAACAACTGGGGTGACGCCAAGCAGCCGCTGAACCGGGCGACGGTGCACAGCATGATCGCGGCGACCCCGGCGGCGGAGCGGGCGCTCTGGCACTTCCTCTGCTCGGTCGACTGGATCTCCACGATCCGCACCGGCCACCGCGCCCCCGACGACCTGCTTCCCCTCCTCCTCCCGGACCCGCGTGCGGCCCGCGTGGTGACGCACGCGGACTTCATGTGGGTGCGCATCCTGGACGTGGTCCGCGCCCTGGAGGCCCGCACGTACGCCACCCCCGGCTCCCTCGTCCTGGACATCCACGACGCGACGGGCCTCACCGCGGGCCGCTTCCACCTGGAGGCCTCGCCGGACGGCGCCACCTGCACCCAGACGACGCGGTCGGCCGATCTTGCCATGGACGTACGGGAGTTGGGAACGCTGTACCTCGGCGACGAGCCGCCCCTGCGACTGAAGGACCTGGGCCGAATCGAGGAACTGACGCCGGGTGCTGCGGCCCGGGCGGACGGGGTGCTGCGGGCGGGGCGGCGGGCTTGGTGCCCGGACGTGTTCTAGAGCGTGTTTCGAAAGTCCCGCCTGCCGGGCGGCGTCCGGGACACCGCCCCGCCCCCGTCCGTGCAGGGGCCGTTCCCGCGTGAGCGTGAGCCCCCGTCCTCCCGGACGGGGGCTCACGACGTCACTGGATGGCGTACCCGAGCAGGGACTCCCTTGTCCAGCCCTCGCAGTCGGACCTGGAGGACACGAGGTGGTCCCCGCTGGACGGCTGGTAGCAGCGGTAGAGGGGAACGGTGCCCGACACCTGGCTGGTGTAAATGTGTCCGACAGGCCCCAGGGGGAACTGGCCTTCACACCCGGGGTCACGTGTCAGCAGCGAGTGGCCGCCGATCCTGCATTCGTAGAGCATGACGGTGCCGGGCTGCTGGTTGCGCAGCAGCTTCCAGACGACTTCGACGTCGAATCCGACCGGCAGCGCCCTGGAGGAGGCGACGTGGCCCCGGCTGGAGTTGTTGCCGCGCGTCAGCTCCGTGTACGGCAGGTTCTCGAAACCGCAGGAGAGCTGAGGCGGCGACAGGTCGTTGCGATTGACCCGCGCCCAGGTCCCCCATGCGGGCTTGGCCGTACCGTCCTGCCGGCGCAGGCCGAGCTTGAGACCACCCTCGGCCGCGTTGTCCTGCATGCGGTGGTAGATGTAGCTCTCGATGCCCGGCGTGCCGAGCACGTTGCGGAAACTCCAGCACAGCATGTCGGCCTGGGCGGCCTCGTTGGACTGGTCGCCGGAGTTGAGTCCGCTCTCGGTGAGCTGGACGGTCCAGGCATGGGGCTTGTCCGGGAACCGCTGACGGAGCCATCCCAGCAGGACCCCGATGTTGCCGTAGGTGACCTTGGGGTAGTCGTCGGCGGTGGAGGAGGGGCTGAACAGGTTCGGCGGGTAGGGGTGGAAGGCGACCCTCCACTGGCGCGACCCCGCCCGGGCGTTCAGGCCCTCGAGCACGGTCATGCCGGACAGTGTCGCGTCGGATGCGCCCGGTCGGTCGAGTTCCCTGCCGAACTGGTGGTCCAGCGAGGTCAGCACCTTGGCGGTCGGCTGCTCGCTGACGATGCGGTCATAGGCGGCGTTGTAGTTGGCCGCGATCTGGTCGAGCCAGGCGGTGGTGTTGCACGCAACGCCCTGGCCGCAGCCGATGTCGAACCAGGCGTTGGAGTTGACCTCGTTGTTGATCACGAAGTCCGCGACCCGGCCGTGCCCGTGCAGTCCGTCGTAGCGCTCGGCCAGCATTCCGGCGAAACGCCCGTAGTCGGCTGGATTGTTGGGTACGCAGAAGATCTCCATGCCCGCCCCTGCGGGCGAGCACGCACGTCCCTGTCGTGCCCACGCGGGCGTGCCGTAGACAACGCCGGTGACGACCAGCCCGCGGGCGGTCCACTCCTTGACGGCTGTGTCCACCTCGGGCGGGACGGTGAAGCAGTGGCCGTCGTACGCCTGCTCCGTGGCGGCACACGGGGCCGCCTTGACGCTCTGCTCCCATGACGGCCAGACGAGGTTCATGGCAACGCCCCCGGCGTTGTTGCCGGCGATCTCGTCCTTGTTCGCCCAGCCATCCGGCTGGATTCCCTTGATGCGATAGTCCGACCTGGTGGGATACGGCAGCGCGGACGGCTCCACGGATGCTGAAGCAGTGGTGGAAAAGGCGAGGGTGAGTACGCCTATTAATGCTGCGGTGAGGCGCAGCACGGATCTGACCACGGATTCCCCTTATGTTCTGAGCCCCGGTGATGAGCCGCACGGTGGGCCCCGGCCGGGACCCGACGGCCGATGCCGTCAGCATCCTGGGCCAGTCGAACAGGGACTGCAATCCCCCGGATTCCGGATGCCGAGGCTTCCGGGGTCGACCCCGAATCGTGAGTGAGGGTCCGCCGAGATCGTCTCCGCAGTTCAATGGGGCTGGTGTGATGCTCCGGTGAGGTCCTCGCGCCGGCGGGCGGGGTGATCGGCGCCAACGGCCCTCGGGCGAGGGTCCGGTTCCGCAGTGGGCCTGGGGGCGTGCGGGGTGGGCGCGTCCTCGTCAGGCGTCGGACGGGACCAGGAGCAGGGCCAGTATCAGGGCGCCCGCGCAGGCGCAGTTGGGGATGCCCGCCTTCAGGCCGAAGGACAGCAGAGTGAAGCCCACCGCCCCTATCAGCCCGTACTTCCACTGCACGATCTGCTCGATCCCCAGCGTGACGAATGGCATGACGATCACTCCTCCGGCGGTGAAGGGGCGTCGGTGCTCGCACTTCGTTGTGCCGAGTGGACGCTGCCTGTGTACCTACAACCCATCAACTTCTTCGATTTGACTGGTTGGCTTGAGTGTAGGTTTCCCTGCGAATGAGTAGTCGTAAACTTGTATGGTTGCTCGGGTTTGGTTGGTCGTGAAGGCGACCATGTGATTTTCATGGTTGTGCACCCGAAGTCCCCTCGCCCGGCAGGCGGTTGTATGGTTGTGATGTGACGAATCGTGAGCATGACCTGGCTGATGGTGAGTTCGCCTACCAGCGCGTCGCCGACGAGCTGCGTCAGGGCATCAACAGCGAGGAGTGGGGTCCGGGCGACCGGCTGCCGACGAGGGCGCAGCTCGCCGAGCGATTCGGCGTATCCCTCGCGACGATCAACGAGGCGCTGAAGCGCCTGCGCAGGGACGAGCTCATCGTCACCCGCCAGGGCAGCGGGTCCTTCGTGAGGGGTGGCGCGCAGGACGGCCGGCGCGCCGCGCCCCGTGCCACCGGCTCCGTCGAGGGGGGAGGCGGCGGCGACACCTGGGCGGTGGAGTCGGAGGGCGTCACGCCCGTGATGCTCAAGCCCTATCTGGCCGAGGCGTTCGAAGCGCCCGAAGTGACCCTTGACGTCTTCTCGATGACCACGGAGTCCTTGACCAAGCGGGTGTCGGACCAGAAGGACCGGATCATGGAGGGCGAGATCCCGCCGCCTCGCAGCATCAAGGCCCGCCTGATGCTTCCGGACTGCGACTCCCCGAATCTGGCGATCCCCCGCCGGATCGACGGTACGGACGAGCCCCGCGTGCGGCAGCGGCTGAAGGCGATCCTGCAGAGCCACGCGACCATGTTCAAGGAGGCGCTGTACGAGCTCCAGCGCTGCACCCCCGCGCCGGAAGTCGAGGTCGAGGTGCGAGTGGTGCCGTTCTCGCCCCAGGTGAAGCTGTACATTCTGAACCGCCACCTGGCACTTCAGGGCTTCTACGTCCCGGATGTGGGCACCATCCAGCTCCTTCCGGGCCGTGAGGAAGTCGGGATCTACGACGCGTACGGCACGGGAGCCACCCTCTTTCCGTACCGTGCATCGAACGACGACGCCGAGAACAGGCGCGGAGTCGTGCAGAAGTGCCAGGCGTTCTTCGACTCGAACTGGAAATACCTGGCCACGAGGGTGGATCTCTGATCGTGCTGTACCCAGTTGCTGCCCCTGCCCCTGCCCCTGCCCCTGCCCCTGCCCCTGCCCCTGCCCCTGCCCCTGCCCGTGCCCCTGCCCCTGCCCGTGCCCCTGCCCCTGCCACTGCCCGTGCTGAGGTCCCGGCCGTTCGGAGGGCGTGGAATCTGCTCGCCCGTGCCCAGTGCATCGTCTGGGACTTCGACGGGCCCATGGCCCAGCTTTTCGTCAGCGAAGGCGGCGGCGGGACCAGCGAAGCGCACCTGATCGCGGACGAGCTCATCGACATCGCCGCGCACCACGGCCCCGTACCGGACGAGGTGCGGGGTAACACGGACCCGCACGGGGTCTTCCGGTGGTACGACCGCCTGGCGAATCGCCCCGGCGCCCCGGACCGGGCACGCGCGATCGTCGTGGAGATGCGCCACGCGCTCACCGCCCGGGAGCTGAAGGCCGCCGAACACGCCACCCCCACCCCCGGGGCGGATCGCCTCGTCCGCGCATGGCACGGGCTGGGCCGCGGGCTCGCCGTCGCGTCCAACAACCATGCGGACGCGGTGCGGCGCCACCTCGAACGCACTGCGCTGGACAGGTACTTCGCGGGCGGGCCGGTCATCGGGCGCTGCGACGCCGATACGCGACGCATGAAGCCGGATCCCTGGGCGCTGAACGAGGTCGTCGCCGCGACGGGCCTCGGTGTCGCCGGTCATGTGATGATCGGTGACTCCACGGCCGACCTGAGGGCGGCCGGCGCGATCGGCATGCCGTTCATCGGCTATCACCGGACACCGGCCGGGCGGGGAATTCTGACGGACGCCGGCGCTCTCGCCGTCGTGGACTCCATGGCGGTACTGGCCGACGGAGCAGCGGCTTTGGACGCACAAGTGCGTTGATCCGGCAGGAAGTTGTACCGTCCCTGTATGGATCTCAGCGCGGGGGGAAGCCGTACCCCGATGGTCCACGGCCGATCACCGGTGCACCCACCCTCCGTGCCGGGAGCCTTCGGCCGGGGGCGACGGTGATGCGGGACTGTTGGCCCGGTGACCTGGTGCCGCCCGCAGGGCGGGCGGACGCGGGACAGTCCGCTGCCCGGCGGCGCGCGGCCGCGCTCGTGTCCGACGAAGCGCTTCTGGTGGGCCCGCTCAAGGGCTACCACCATGAGACGTACGCCTTTCCGCTTCCGGCGGCCGACGGCTCGGACCGGCAGACCTGGTGGAAGTGCCGGGATCCGCGAGCCGGGCTGCTCTGGTTCGATCTGCGCGCGTTCACCTCGGAGAAGGCACTCGTCCGGGCCCTGCAGGGAAGCATCACGCGCATCCCCGCAGTGATCGACCGGGAGGCACTCTCCCTCTACACCTTCGTCGAGGGGCGGACGCTCGGCGAGGCCTGCCCTCCCGGGAGGGCGTTGTCGGAGCGTCACGCCGGCCAGCTCGGCGCTCTGTTCGGTGAACTCGTCTCGGTACGGCCGGAGGCGGTCGTCGCGGCGGTGGGGCTGGCGGCCGAGGGGCTCCCCGTGGGCTGGAAGGACGACTCGACCGCCTTTCTCACCCAGCTGATCGACTTCACGGACGTCCACATCTATCAACGGCATCTGCCGCGCTACCGCTCACTCTTCCAGGACCTGGGGATACCCGGAGGCGCCCTCGACGGTCTCCGTGCGGCGGCCGAGGCGCTGGTGCCGCGCCCGTTCGCGCTGCTCCACGGGGATCTGCACCGGGAGAACTTCGTCGTCGACGCCCGCGACGACCTGTGGACGATCGACTGGGAACTGGCGATGGTCGGTGATCCGCTCTACGACCTGGCCACCCACCTCCACCTGATGCACTATCCGTGCGAGGAGCAGGCGCGGATCATCGAGGTGTGGCGCCGAGCGGTGGAGAGCGCCAGGCCCGGCAGTTCCCGGGGCTGGCACACGGATCTTCCCGTGCTTCGCGCCTACAAGCAGGCGCAGTCCGTCTATACGGATGTGATCAGGGCCGCGCTGGTCCTTCACGGGCTCACGGGGGAGTCGGGCCGGGCGCAGCTCCCTCGGCTGGCCTCGCGCATCAAGGGTGTGCTGGCGGCAGCGCACCGGACCCTGGGGCTGAGGGGCGAGCCCACCACGGACGAGGTGGCCGCGGCCTACGCGCGGTGGCTCCGCGCCCATCCGCCGGCCGCCACCGTGCTCACGTCCTGAGCGCGGGCCCCCACCCTCACCGCGTCCGTATCCGGAACAGCACCCCCGACAGTCCGATCGCGACTAGCAGCAGCCCCCCGGCCCAGGTCAGCGCGATCCACGGGGCGTTACCCGCCGGCTGGTTCAGGAGCAGGGCCCGCAGGGACTCGATGGCCGGGGTGATCGGCTGGTGGTCGGCGAAGCCGTGGAGCCAGGTGGGCATGGAGTCGACAGGGACGAAGGCGCTGCTCGGGTAGGGCAGGAACGACATCAGGAAGGTGAATCCGCCCGCCGCCTCCGGGGTCTTGGCGAGCAGGCCGATCGCCGCGGACAGCCAGGACAGCGCGACGATGTATGCGAGGAGGACGGCGAGTGCGGTGAGCCAGCCGGCCGGGGTGGCGGTGGGGCGGAAGCCGATCAGCAGGGCGACGCCCAGGACGACCGTGGTGGAGACCAGGTTGCGGGCCGTGCTGGCGGCGACGTGGCCGGCGAGGACGGTCGCGCCGCCGATGTCCAGGGTGCGGAAGCGGTCGATGATGCCGTTCTTCATGTCCTCGCTGACGGCCACCGCCGTGCTCGCGGAGCCGAAGCCGGCGCAGAGGAGCAGGACGCCGGGGACGACGTAGGTGACGTACGAGGAGTGCGGGACGCCGGTGTCGATCGCGCCGCCGAAGAAGTAGACGAAGATCAGCATCAGCAGGACGGGCAGCATCAGCGAGGTGATGAGCGCATCGGTGTTGCGCCGGCTGATGCGCAGTGAGCGGCCGGCCATGGTGCCGGCCCGGGTGAGTGCGCCGGGAAGGTTCTCAGGCATGGGTGGTCCGCGCCTCCTTCGTCGCGGTCAGGGCCATGAAGACGTCGTCGAGCGTGGCGGTGTGCAGGGAGAACCGCTCGACCGCCGTCCCGGCCGGGTCGATCTCGTCGAGCAGGGCCCGCACGTGCGCCGCCGAGCCGTCTGTCGGCAGGCCGAGGGTGAGGGACGCGGGGGCGTGGTGCAGGGCGCGGGGGGCGAGGCGGAAGTAGCTCTCGCGGTCGGCCAGGACCACGTCGAGGCGGTGTCCGGCGACACGGGACTTGAGCGCTTGCGGGGTGCCCTCGGCGACCGTGCGGCCGTGGTCCAGGACGGCGATGCGGTCGGCCAGCCGGTCGGCCTCGTCCAGGTACTGGGTGGTGAGCAGGATCGTGGCGCCGTCGGCGGCGAGCTCGCGGACCATCTGCTGGAGCTCCTGTCGGCTGCGCGGGTCGAGACCGGTCGTCGGTTCGTCCAGGAAGAACACCTCCGGCTGCGGGCTGCCGACGAGACTGGCCGCCAGGTCGAGCCTGCGCCGCATGCCGCCGGAGTACGTACGGGCGGGGCGGCGGGCCGACCCGGTGAGGCCGAAGCGTTCGAGGAGTTCGGCGGCGCGGCGGCGCGCGTCCGTGCGGGAGTGGCCGGTGAGCCTCGCCATCATGCGCAGGTTCTCCTCGCCGGTCTGTGTCTCGTCGACGGCGGCGTACTGGCCGGTGAGGCTGATCGCGCGGCGCACCCGGCTCCGGTCGGCGACCACGTCGTACCCGGCGACGCGGGCCGTGCCGCTGTCGGCCGTGGTGAGCGTGGCCAGGATGCGTACGGCGCTGGTCTTGCCCGCGCCGTTGGGGCCGAGGAGGGCGAAGACGGTGGAGCGGTCGACTCGCAGGTCGATGCCGTTCAGGACGGGGGGCGCTGCTCTTCCGTACGACTTTGTCAGGCCGTGGGCCTCGATCATGGCGGGTGGCGGCGGCATGAGGCTCCCTTCTGTGTATGACATACGCGTTGCTGTGTAAGGGTTACGCATAACTAGGATGGCCGTCAAGGGAAGGTGGGCTCCAGTGACGGAGAAGAACGGTTCGGCGGGCGGTACGGGCCTGCCGGCCAGCATCGAGGCCGCCTGGGGGCTGCGGGCGCGCCCGGTGAAGGGGCCCAAGCCGGGGCTGAGCCTGGAGCGCATCGTGGACGCCGCAGTGGCGGTGGCCGCGTCCGACGGACTCGGCGGTGTGTCCATGGGGCGGGTCGCCAAGGACCTCGGGGTCTCCACGATGTCGCTCTACCGGTACGTGGCCGCCAAGGACGAGCTCTACGTGCTCATGCAGGAGGCGGCCATGGGCCCGCCGCCCCCACTGCCCGCCCTGGAGGAGGGGGCCGGCTGGCGCGAGGCGCTCTCCCAGTGGGCCTGGGCGCAGCGCCGGGTCTACCACGCCAGTCTTTGGATGCTCCGCATCCCCATCGCGGGACCGCCCGCGAGCCCGAACTCGGTCGCCTGGTGGGAACAGGGCCTCCAGGCGCTCGATGGTGCCGGTCTGGACGCGGGTGAGGCGATCTCCGTCATCCTTCTGGTCAGTGGTTTCGTGCGGAACGAGGCGCTGTTGATGGGTGATCTCGACGCCGCGGTCGAGTCCCGCGGCGTGTCGGCGGAAGAGGTCATGGACGGCTACGCCCGGACACTGGGCCGGCTGGTCGACCCCGTGCGTCATCCCGCGCTCTCGCGGATGATGGAGATCGAGGGGATGTGGACGGCGGACGAGCCCGACCACGAGTTCACGTTCGGCCTCGAACGGGTGCTTGACGGGGTCGACGTACTCATCAGGTCCCGCGCGTAGAGGCGCGGAACGGAGCCCTCCGGAAGGGGGCCGGGCGGCGTCGGACGTCAAGTCCGCTAGAGGTCGCAGGCGTTACGCTTCATGGTCATGAGCGCAGAGAAGCCCGGCCCCCGGACGGCAGCCGACGCGGCGGAAGCGGAAGCGCCGGCCTCCCCCCGTGCGCCGATGAGCCTGCGGGAGCGCAAGAAGCAGCTGACGTACGAGGCGGTCTCCGACGCCGCGATCACGTTGTTCCTGGAGCGCGGCTTCGACAAGGTCTCGGTGGCGGAGATCGCGGCCGCCGCGGACATCTCCAAGCC
Source organism: Streptomyces sp. NPDC050422 (assembly GCF_044458665.1). Classification (NCBI taxonomy): domain Bacteria; kingdom Bacillati; phylum Actinomycetota; class Actinomycetes; order Kitasatosporales; family Streptomycetaceae; genus Streptomyces; species Streptomyces sp. NPDC050422. The sequence goes on along the minus strand of NZ_JBITIE010000014.1, from coordinate 153,234 downwards.
GACGCTGTTCCGCTACTTCCCCGCCAAGGAGGACCTGGCCCTCCACCGGTTCGCCGATCACGAGGACGAGTCCGCGCGGGTGGTCGCCGGCCGCGCGGAGGACGAGTCCCCGCTGGACGCGCTGCGGCGTCACTACCTGGACGGTCTGGAGCGGCGCGACCCGGTCACGGGCCTCTGCGACGTACCGGAGGTACTGGCCTTCCACCGGCTGCTGTACGGGACGCCGGCCCTGGTGGCCCGGCTCCACGCGTACCAGAGCCGCTCCGAGGCCGCTCTCGCCCGCGCCCTGGGCGACGGGGTGGCGGACCGGCTGGCCGCGGGCCAGATCATCACGGTCCTGCGCATCCTGTCCCTGGAGAACTGGCGGCGGATCAGCGAGGGCCGGAGCGCCGACCAGGTGTACGGGGACGCGGTCGAGGCCGCCGAGCAGGGCTTCGTACAACTGCGGTCCGGGCTGGAGGGCTAGGGCCTCTACCGGCTGTCCTCGGCGTGCTGCACCGCCTCGGCTATCTCGCGGACCCGGTCGAGCGTGATGCCGGTGCGCTGTTCCACGGCCAGCGGGTGATCGGTGGGTTCCAGTTCGATGAGCGGGCGCCGGCCGATCGGGCGGGTGTGCGCATTGGTCTTGAGGTTGGTCGTACGGGGGGAGTAGAGCCCCAACTCGGTGGTGAGCCAGCCGAAGTACGGCTTCTCGGACTCCCGGCCCGGGGTCTCCCACACATCGAGCGCCCGGCCGAAGTTCTCCCGGCTCAAGGACACCCAGACGCCCCAGGAGAACGGCTCCCGACTGCCGGTCACGGGTATCTCGATCAGGCCCTTGATGAAGTAGTGCTCGTGTCTGACGATGCACTGGTCCGTCGACAGCATGCTGTCGGAGTCGCTCTCCAGGCTCGCGTCCCAGACGTCGGGCGCCATGGTGGAGTACCCCATCGGGAGTTCCGTGTGGTGGTCGCCGCAGCGGGAGCAGGTGTAGCCGGGATCGGTAGCCATGGGCCGGATCCTAGAGCGTCCGCTTGTCGCGCACATGGCCCCGGTGGCCCCCTGCGGCCTGCGGTCAGTCCGCGGCGGGGACGTCCAGGGCCGTTCCGTACAGCCGGGAGACCCGGATCCTGATCACCACGCGCCGGTCCGCGACCACCTGGGCCAGGAAGGCGGCCTCCTCGTCCGGGTCCTCGAAACCGGGTGTCAGGGAGAGGAGTTCGCGGCTGACCGCGTCACCGGGCACGGCGGCCGGAGCGGACACCTCCGCCTCGCCCTCGGCGACCGCGAACGAGAACACGTCCGGGCCGTGGACGTGCAGCGCCGCGTGCGGATCGGTGCGCAGCTGACGCGGCTTGAGGCGGTCGGCGGTGCTGGAGACGCGCACCACGCGCTCTTCGGCGTCCCAGGAGTACAGCACCGTCGTCAGGTGGGGGTGCCCGGTGCGCCGCACACTCGCGAGGACTCCGAACTGCTGCTCGCCGAGCAGCCGGGACAGTTCCGCATCGGTGAGCACGCGCGGGGCGGGGCCTGCGCCGGGGCCGGACTCGGGCTCGTTCTCGACGGGGGTGGTGGGGTGCGTGGTCATGGCGTCCGTTCTTCGGCTGCTGGGGGGGGTGGGGTCAGGCGGAGGGGGTGGCGGCGGTCGTCCGGTCCGGCCGCCTGAGCACCGCGAGTGCGACGAGGAAGGCGGCGGTGAGCAGTCCGGAGCCGACGGCGAAGGCCAGGTGGTAGCCGCCGGTCAGCGCCTCGGCCCTGCTGTCGCCTGTCGCGAGCAGTGCGTCCGTACGGGAGGCGGCCAGCGTGGACAGGACGGCGACGCCCATGGCCATGCCGATCTGCTGGGTGGTGTTGAACAGGCCCGAGGCGAGCCCGGCGTCCTCCTCGCCGGCCCCGGACATGCCGAGCGTGGTCAACGCCGGGAGGGCGAGGCCGAATCCGGCGGCCAGGAACATCACCGGGAGCAGGTCGGTGGCGTAGTGCGCGTGGACGGGGAGCCGGGTGAGGAGCCCGAGCACGCCGATCAGCAGGGCCAGCCCCAGGAGCAGCACGTTACGGTCGCCGAACCGTGCGCTCAGCCGGGCCGAGACCCCGAGCGACACCGCACCGATGACCGCGGCCGCGGGCAGCATGGCGAGCCCGGTGGCGGTTGCGCCGTAACCGAGGGCCCGCTGCAGGTACAGCGCGACCAGGATCTGGAACGAGAACAGCGCGGCCACCATGAGGATCTGGACCAGATTGGCGCCCGCGACACTGCGTGAGCGCAGGATCCTCAGCGGCAGGAGCGGGGTGGCGGCCGTGGCCTGCCGGACGACGAACGCGGCGAGCAGGGCCAGCGCCAGGGCGCCCAGGCCGAGCGTGTGCGCCGACAGCCATCCGTACGACTCGACCTCGACGACGGAGTAGATGCCCAGCATCACGCCCCCGGTGACCAGGAGCGCACCGATGGCGTCCGCCCCGGCCGCGATGCCGGGTCCGCGGTCGGCGGGCAGGACGCGCACCGCGACGAGGAGGACCGCGAGGCCGATCGGCAGGTTGATGAAGAAGATCCAGTGCCAGCCGAGCGCGTCTGTGAGGATCCCGCCGAGCACCTGGCCGATCGAGGCCCCCGCCGCGCCGGTGAAGCTGAACACGGCGATGGCCCGGGCCCGTTCGCTGTTTTCGGTGAAGAGCGTGACGAGGATACCCAGGCCGACGGCGGAGGCCATGGCGCTGCCGGCGCCCTGGAGGAAGCGGGCGGCGATGAGGAGAGCGGGCGAGCCGGCCGCCCCCGCCAGTACGGAGGCGGCGGTGAAGACCGCCGTGCCGGCCAGGAACATGCGCCTGCGCCCTAGGAGGTCGCCGAGCCGCCCGGCGAGCAGCAGCAGACCGCCGAAGGCGATCAGGTAGGCGTTGACGACCCAGCTGAGGCCGGCGGGAGTGAACCCGAGGTCGTTCTGGATGGTGGGCATCGCCACCGTCACGATCGAGCCGTCGAGCACGGTCATCAGCAGACCGGTGGCGATCACGCCGAGGGCGAGGCCGCGTGAGCGGGTGGCGGGGGGCGCGGGGGCGGGGACGATGGGCACGGTGGCAGACATCGGGCTCTCCTGTCGGCGGGTTCGACAAGAGAGAACGTAGCAGATGGTTTTGTTGCGGACTATTTCTTTCGGTTCTATCTTCCGGGGAACTCGCGGCCCGATGACGGGTGCTGTCGCACCTACTTCTGGCTCTGCCGGGCCCGGCGCACCGGACGCGGATTCTCGGCCGGGGTGGCCAGGTGCTCGCCGGCCAGCTGGTTCAGGGCGCGCAGGAGGGTCTCCCGGTCCGTGCGGGGGAGGCTGCTCAGCGCCTCCTCGTGCACCCGGTCGACGATCTCCTGGCTCTGCGCGGCCAGTGCGGCGCCCTCCTCGGTGACGGCGATGATCCGGGCCCGCCGGTCCCGGCTGGAGGGCCGGCGCTCGGCGAGGCCCGCGCTCTCCAGGGCGTCCACCGTCACCACCATCGTGGTCTTGTCCATGTCGCCGATCTCGGCGAGCTGGATCTGGGTGCGCTCCTCCTCCAGGGCGTGGACCAGCACGCAGTGCATGCGCGCGGTGAGCCCGATCTCGGCGAGGGCCGCCGACATCTGGGTCCGCAGGACGTGACTGGTGTGGTCCAGGAGGTACGAGAGGTCCGGTGCGGTGCGGGTGGGCGCCATGGCGGTCATGTCTGCCAGCGTAACAATTCGATCTGTGGCGGATCGTCCGCAAGCGGACATGTCTCACGGTTGCGGCTCCCGTCCCGCCCCGCAGCCTGCGCGTCAGTGCCCGTGTCCCCGGCCCAGGCCCCGGCCCCGGCAAGGCTGTGCCGCGGGCGCCGGGCCCCACGTGCTCCCTGCCCCCGATCGCGCACCCGCGGCCGCCACGGGGCGTCGGCGGAGGCCATCGGAATCTGCCGCTCCACCTGCGCCTGGATCTCGTGGTGCGAGTCATGGGCCGTCACCCGGAACGCCTCGTCGTACGACGCCATCGCGGCACGCATCGCCGAACCCATGGCCGCGGAGGCGGACCGGCACGAAATCCAGTGGCGGGCCGTTGCGCCGCCCCCCTAGCTTGAACGCCCGTGACCCATGATCCGAAAGCGTCCGTCCACGGGTACGCCCACGGCCTCCGCGACGACCGTGGCCTCCGCGACGACCGTGGCCTCCGCGACGACCGTGGCCTCCGCGACGACCGTGGCCTCCGCGGCCTCCGCGGCAACGAAGGTGACGGGTCGACGGTCGGTGGCCGGCGATGACGGCACCGGCGCCGACACGGACCGAGGGCGCCGAGGAGCGGCTGTTCTCCCGGGCGTATGCGGCCGCCACGATCAGCTTCGCCGCGGTGATGTTCCTGACCGGGTTCGCCGCGCTCGCCGTCGTCCCCATGCTGCCGATGGCCGCCCGCGAGCTGGACGGGGTGCCGCTCTACCCGCTGGTGGCAGGCTGCTTCGTCGCCGCGAGCCTGTTCGGCGGGGTGCTGGGCGGTGACTGGGCGGACCGGGCGGGGGCGGCGCGCCCGCTGGCGGCGGGCGTGGTGCTCGCCGTGGTCACCCTGGTCGTGTCGGCCACCAGCACCACGATCTGGCAGCTGGCGGTCGGGCGCTTCCTGGACGGGGTGGCGGCCGGAATGATCGCGGTGGCCATCAACACGGCCATCGCGCATGCCTATCCGGACCGACTCCGGGCGAGGGCCCTGGCGTTGATGAGTACGTGCTGGATCATCCCGTCGCTGGCCGGGCCGCCGCTGGCGGGACTGGTGGCCGCCTGGTGGTCCTGGCGTGTCGTGTTCTTCGGACTGGCCGCTCTGACCGTGATTCCTTCGTTGGCCGTGGTGGTTCTGCTGCGCAGCCGCTCCTGGCAGGCGCCCCTGGAGAAGCCGGAGCCCGGCCTGCCGGAGCCCGATCTGCCGAAGCCCGATCCGGTGGAGCCCGATCCGTCCGAGCCCGATTCCTCGGCAGCGGGGCGTGCGTCGCGGCCCACGCTGGTGGTCGCGGCGGTGGTGAGCGTGGGCGCTGCGATGGGGCAGTACGCCGTCTCGGGCTGGGACGTACGTCATCTGCTGTGCGGGGTGGCGGGGCTCGCGCTGCTGGCGGTGTTCGTACCGCGACTGCTGCCGCCGGGCACCTGGCGTGCCGCGCGCGGACTGCCCGCGGCCGTGCTGCTGCGCGGGCTGACCTCGGGGGCGTACTTCACGCTGGAGGCCTTCGTGCCCCTCCTGCTGACCACCGCCCGGCGCGTGCCGCCGGTGCAGACCGGCCTCGCCTTCACGGGAGCCGCCATCGCCTGGGCCGGCTCCTCCTGGTTGCAGGGCCGCCTGCAGGGGCGGGTCTCCCGCCACCGGATGGTCACGGCAGGGGCCCTGGTGATGGGGGCGGCAGTGGCGATCGCCGCAGTGGGGACGCTGCCCGGGCTGCCCGCGCTGACCGCCGCCGGGGCGATGGTGCTCGCGGCCGTCGGCATGGGCATGGCTGCCCCGTCCCTCACCCTGCTCTCGCTCACGCACAGTCCGCCGGACCGGCAGGGCTACGCGAGCAGCGCGATGCAGACCAGTCAGAACCTGGGGCAGATGGCGGTGATGGGGGTGGCCGCCGCCGTGTTCAACCTCTTCCTGGGCTTCGGCTCCGCCGACCTGCCGGCCTACGCCGCCGCGTTCGGCCTGCTGCTCGTGCCGAGCGTCCTGGCGGCGAGTCTCGCCGTCCGCGCCCGCAGCGCCTGAGCCTCAGGCGTCCCCGTCCCTCAGCCGGTCGCGCTGGATCCGGTGGGCGAGGGCGCGTCGTACGGGTGCCGTCCCGGCCGGCGCGGCAGCCGTCCGGGGCGGCACGTCGAGCGCGCGGCTGATGTCGTCGTACGCGCTCCGGTGTCCGCCGGGCAGTTCCCCGGCGTGCAGCCGCAGATCCTCCTCGACGAGCCGGCGCAGCTCGTCGACGCTCTCGGGAGTGAAACGCTTCCTGCCCCGGGCGAGTGCGTTGACGCATCGGGTGCAGCGGGCGCTGTCGGCGTACGTCTCCGAGAGGTCCTCGGCGAGGCCCCACAGGCGCCCTTCGAGCCAGGGGATGTCGTGCTGGTCGAGGGAGAGGTCCATCGGAGGTGCGGGATCGGCGTCCCGGTACTTCGTCACCTGCTTGGACACGGCGGGCTGGCTCATGTCGGTGAGCCGGGCGATGCGGTCCTGGGTCCAGCCGAGACCGACGAACACCTTGATCATCTCGGCGCGGAGCTTCCGCATCTCCTCGCCGGCCCGGATGACGTCGTTCATCCCGGCGAGCATCCGCTCGGCCTGTTCCTCGGTCAGCGTCGCGCTGTGTCGGGTGTTCTCTCCGGCTGCCACACCACAGTTATATACCGGGTCGCCGACCAGTCATAACCGGGTTGTATAACCTGGTTATGACTGGCAGTATCGGGCCCCATGCCCACCTTCAGCGCACCCGACGGAACCCTGCTCGCCTATCGCACGTACGGAGACGGCGACCCGCTCCTCTGCATCCCCGGCGGCCCGGCGGACTCCCGCTACCTGGGTGACCTCGGCGGCCTGTCCGCCCATCGCCGGCTGATCGTCCCCGACCTGCGCGGCACCGGCCGCTCAGCCGTCCCCGAGGACACCGCCACCTACCGCTGCGACCGCCTCGTCGACGACATCGAGGCGCTACGACGCCACCTCGGCCTTCCTCGTACGGACCTGCTCGCTCACTCCGCCGGCGCGAACATCGCGGTGCAGTACGCGGCCCGCCACCCGTCGCGCGTCGGCCGGCTCGCCCTGATCGCGCCCGGCGCCCGGGCCGTCGGCATCGACATCACCGGCGAGGAGCGGCGCGAGCTCGCCCGGCTGCGGGGCGGCGAGCCGTGGTTCCCGGCGGCGTTCGCGGCGCTGGAGGCGATCACCCGGGGGACTGGTACCGACTGGGCGGCCGTGGACCCGTTCTTCTACGGCCGGTGGGACGGGGCGGCCCGGGACCACCATGCGGCGAGCCGGCCGGACAACCCGGAGGCCGTTGCCCGCTTCGGGGCCGCCGGCGCCTTCGACCCGCCGGCCACCCGCGTGGCGCTGGCCGCCTTCGGGGCGCCCGTGCTGCTCCTGGCCGGCCAGTTCGACCTGAACAGCCCGCCCCGCTCGGCGGCCGCCTTCGCCGCACTGTTCCCCGACGCGGCGCTCGTCGTGCAGGAGGGGGCCGGACACTATCCGTGGGTCGACGACACCGACCGGTTCGCGGCGGCCGTGTCGGCGTTCCTGGCATGAGCGTCGGGGTGGGCCGCCCCGACGCTGCGGGGGCCCGGGGCTGCGCACCCGTACCGCTTCGTGTGTGTACGGGGGCCGGATACCGGTCAGGCCGGCACCTCGACCGTCACGTACGCGGCCGGCTACCGGTCAGCCGGGAGTTCGACCGTCACGTACGGGGCCAGCGCGCGGAGGAAGTCCGTCGCGTCGAACATCGCACCTGCCGAGGCCACGCCCGTGGTCCGCGTGCGGCCGGTCAGGATGCGCTCGACGGCCTCCACCGCCAGGGGGGCGGTGACCGCGTAGATGTCCTGGCCACGGGCCGTGGCGCGGCGCTCGACGCCGCCCGCGCGGACCAGGACGTCGACGACGAACGTCTGGTCGGAGCGCCCCAGCGCGTCGACCGCCTCCGGTGCCGGAGTGTCCATCCCGGCCAGGTCGCCCGCCGCCTCGACGGACATGTGCGTGCGGACCTCGGGCACCTTCACGTGGCTGGGGACGGTGACGACATCGGCCATGGTGAACTCCGTGATCACGGCGCGCCGCCCCAGCGGCTCGGGAAAGAGCCACTCGCCCTGCGACACCTGGTCGTCGTGGTACCGCAGCGCGCCGTCCGCGAACCGCACCCGACGGCCCGCGCGGCGGTCGTGGGACACCTGCCCCGCCTCCCGGGTGCCTGCCGTCGGGCGCCAACTGCTCAGCCCGTACGCGACATCGACCGATTCCGCGGCCGTCCGGTCGCCCAACGCCGCGCTGACCAGCAGGTCGCCCAGCCCGCCGTAGAAGGCCATCGCGGGCACCACGTGCGTGCCCGATCCCAGGGCCGCGTCCGTGTGGTCGGCGAACATCGCGACGTTCGCCTCGATCTCCGCCGCGACGTCGACGTAAGGAATCCCGGCCCGCAGGGCCGCCTCGACGACCGGGCCCCCGGTCACCGCGAAGGGGCCCGCGCAGTTGATGACCGCTGCCGAACCGGCGAGGGCACGGTCCAGCGCGGCCGGGTCGTCCACACCGGCCGGCCGCACCTCCACATTGCCCCACTCGGCCGCCAGCGCCTCCAGGCGGGCCGCGTTCCGCCCGGAGACGATCGGGGTGAGCCCGCGCCGCCGCAGCTCGGCGACGATGAAACGCCCGGTGTGCCCGGTCGCTCCGTAGACCACTACCGCAGCCGCTGTGTTCATGGTTCCCCGCTCGCTCTCGATGTGGTGAGGACTCCAGTCTCAGCGGGGCCGGAGCCCGACCGTGAGGGTCCGGACCGACAGCATGCGTACACTTTCGGACATGCCAACTGTCGCGCTGCTGGCCGCCGGTGACCTGCTGCACTTCGAGCTGGCGGTGGCGTACGAGATCTTCGGCAACCCGCCGCGCGAGGCGACGAACGGCTGGTACGACGTCCAGCTCTGCGGCCCGGGTCCGGTCAAGGTCGGCCCGTTCAAGGTCGAGCCCGAGCACGGGCTGGACCGGGTGGCGGCCGCCGACACCGTGATCGTGCCGGCGTGCGTCGACATCGACGTACCGCCGCCCGCGGAGCTGGTCGAGGCGGTGCGGGCGGCGCACGAGGCGGGTGCGCGGGTCGCCTCGCTGTGCACCGGGGCGTTCGTACTCGGTGCCGCGGGCCTGCTGGACGGCCGGCGGGCCACCACCCACTGGGCCCACGCCGCCGAGCTGAGCGCCCGCCATCCGCTGGCCCAGGTCGACCCGGACGTCCTGTACACGGACAACGGCAGCGTGCTCACGTCCGCGGGCAAGGCCGCCGCCGTGGACCTCTGCCTGCACCTGATCCACGTCGACCACGGCGCGGCCGTCGCCAACTCGGTCGCCCGCCGCCTCGTCATGCAGCCGCACCGGCCGGGCGGCCAGGCCCAGTTCGCGTCCACTCCGGTGCAGGCGCCGGGCGACCACGCGCTCGCCCAGCTGCTCGCCTGGGTCCAGCAGCGGCTGGACCAGCCGCTGTCCGTGGCCGACATGGCGCGGAAGGCGAACACGAGCCCGCGGCACCTCGGGCGGCAGTTCCGGTCGGTGATCGGGCAGACGCCGATCCAGTGGCTGCTGATCCAGCGCGTACGCCGCGCCCAGGAGCTGCTGGAGGCCACCGACGAGAGCATCGAGGCGGTCGCCGTCGCCACCGGTATGGGGACCGCGACGACGCTCCGGCGCCAGTTCAAGAAGATCGTGGGCGTCCCGCCGGACAGCTACCGGCGGGCGTTCCGCAGCACGCGCCCGGCCTGACCGGCCCCGGCCTGCACCGAACAGCCCCGACCTGACCGGCCCCGACCTGCCCCGGCCGGCGGCGCCGTCTACGCCGAGCGGACCGCGCCCTCGATCTGGGCGAGCTGGGCGGCGAGGAGCTCCTCGAAAGCGGCGCCGCGGTCCGCCCCGAGAGGTCGGACGTCGCGGGCGAAGTGGGCCAGGGCGGGGAAGCGCTCGGGGTCGGCGCCGAGTACCGAGACGCGGAACAGCTCCATCCCCTGCTCGTACTCCTCCGAGGTGATGGTGCTGACTCCGGCCTCGGAGGCGACCAGCGCGGCGATGAGGACCGCGAGCCGGTGATAGCACACCGGGATCTCCTCGTCGGGCAGCCCCGACGCGCGCAGGGCCTGCAGCACCTCTTCCACGACCAGCCGGGAACCGGTGCCGCCTGACGCGTAACGGCCCCAGACCGCGGCGAGTTGGGGCTGTCGCCCGAACGCCTCCCTCACGCGCAGGGCCAGGGAGATGATGCGTTGCTTCCAGTCGCCCTCGGGGAGGTAGCCCTCCATCGCGTCCAGAAGAATCCGGTCGGCGACCGCCCGCAGCAGTTCGGTCTTGCTGCGGAAGTGCCGGTAGAGGCTGGAGGAATCGGTCCCGAGGGCCGCAGCGAGCTTGCGCACGCTGAACGACTCTGCGCTGCCCTCGCGCAGCAACTCCACTGCCGCATCGAGGATTTCCTCAGTCGACCAACGCCTTCGACCTGCCATGTCGCTCCTCTCGCCGGATCTCAGTCTAACTTATGCACTTGGCGTTGCACGCACTGCGTGCATAATGAGGGCAAGGGGGTGTCGGACGGCCTGAAGGCGGACCGGCATGCCACTCGTGCACTGTCATCCGGGGGCGGGTGACCCACGCGGAGCTCACCCCCGGGGAACACGAAAGGACGCATGACGTGAAGAACGCACTGGACGGCGCCGCCCTGGACGCGGCCCTCGACCACGTCCGCCGCGCCGGGATGCCGGGTCTGTTCGCCGAGGTGATCGACGGCGATCAGGTCTGGCGCGGCGCCGCCGGGGTCGCCGACGTCTCCACCGGCCGTCCCGTCACCGCCGACATGCGGCACCGCGTCGGCAGCATCACCAAGACCTTCACCACCGCAGCGGTCCTGCGGCAGGTCGAGAACGGCCGGATCGGCCTCGACACACCGATCCGCCGGTACCTTCCGAAGCTGGTTCCCGGGGAACGCGGCGACGCGATCACGGTACGGATGCTGATCAACCACACCAGCGGCCTCGCCGAGTACCTCCCGTACGCCTACCCGTCCCTCAAGGGGATGCCCTTCGTCGCGGAGACCGGGCCGGAGAGCCTGGACGATCACCGGTTCACGCGGTTCGACCCCCTCGACCTGATCGGGATGGGCGTCACCGCGCCTCCCGTCGGCGCCCCGGGCGGCACACCGGGCCTGTACTCCAACACCAACTACCTGCTCCTCGCTCAACTCCTGGAAGAGGTGAGCGGAACGACGGCCGAGCTGTGCATCACCCGGGACGTCATCGAGCACGCCGGGCTCCGGGACACCGGATTCCCGGCCGGGCCGTACATGGACGGGCCGCACTCGAAGCTCTACGAGGCGTGGTTCGGCATGATCGACCCGCCGCGCGACTACAGCGTCTTCGACATGTCGTACGCGGGGCCGTCGGCCTCGCTGACATCGACCGTCGCGGACCTCAACCGCTTCTTCGGCATGCTGCTGGCCGGGGAGATCGTCAGCGCGTCGTCGCTGGCGCAGATGCAACGCACCGGCCCGGTCGTCTCCCAGGAGGGACAGTTGATGGACTACGGCCTCGGTCTGTACCCGATGGAAAGCTCCGGGCAGGCCATCTTCTGGGGCCACGGCGGCACGGTCTGGGGCGGTGGGACGCTGGCCATGACCCGTGCCGACGGCCGACGGCAGATGGCGGTCGCGGTCAACATGCAGAGGTGGAACCGGCTCGACCGCGCCGGCCACCCGCAGCCGCATCCCATCGACGAGGCGCTGGCGGCGCTGTACCGGGTGGCGATGTACGGCTGAGGGGCGGGCCGCCGGGCCGCCGGGCCGCGGGGCGGGCGGGTGATTCATGCTCCTCTGCAGGGAAAACCTCATCAACAGGCTGATTGTCACCTTATTCGCCATAATGGCGCCAGAATGAACAGGTGCCCGTCCACCACGGGCCAGTTCACGCACCAACGGCGGAAGGCGAGAATCTATGTGCACGCGGGCGCTATGGGCTGATGCGGGCCGGGCTGTTCTTGTCGGACGAAACATGGACTGGATGGAGGAGATGGGAACGAACCTCTGGGCGTTCCCACGCGGCATGGCCCGTGATGACGGGCTCGGCGGGGCGTTGGCCTGGACCTCCGAGTACGGCAGCCTGGTCGCCGGCGCACATGATCTGATGACCGTCGACGGCTTCAACGAAGCCGGGCTCGCGGCGCACCAGCTCTTCCTCCCGGAGTCCGACTACGGCGAGCGGGACGAGAGCCGCCCGGCGCTGAGCGTGGCGGTCTGGATGCAGTACGTACTCGACAATTTCGCGACCGTCGCCGACGCGGTGGCGTGGATCGAGAAGTCCCAGCTTCAGGTCGTCGCCCAGAGCGACCCGTCGAGCGACAAGTCCGTGACCCTGCACATGGCGTTGGACGACCGGTCGGGTGATTCGGCGATCGTCGAGTACCTGGACGGGACGCCGCGGGTCCATCACGACCCCGCCTACACGGTGGTCACGAACTCACCTCCGTTCGAAGAACAGCTCGCCCAGTTGCGCACGGTCGAGGGCCTGGGCGGCAGCGAGCCCCTGCCGGGCGGGACCGATCCCTCGGACCGCTTCGCACGCGCGGCGTACTACCTGACCAGGCTCCCGCAGCCAGGCAGCACCACTGAGGGGATCGCCTCACTGCTGAGCGTGATGCGTAACGCCGCCCAGCCGTTCCGCGTCGCCGATCCTCACAAGCCCTACGCCTCGCAGACCATTTGGCGCACGCTCGCGGACCTGAGCAACGGCATCTACGTCTATGAGTCCACCTCGCGACCCAACATCGTCTGGGTCCGCATGTCCGGACTCGACCTCTCCGAGGGCGCGCCTGCTCTGAAGCTGGACCTGGCCCATGACACCGGCCTTGAGGGCGGCCTCGTCGGCGACGTCACCGACCGCTTCGCACCGGCACCGCCGATGCACTTCCTGCCGGCACGGTAGAACCCCGTGGGAGTACGGGCGGCCTTCGGCCGGGCGACAGCCTGTTGTTGTCCGCCCGTCTCCCCTCTCGGCCATGGCACCTGAGCTGTCCGCAGGGCAGCGCTGTCCGTGAGCCCGGGGCGTCAGCTCTCGGGTACCGCACTCGGGCGGTGGAGGAAGAGCTTGGTCAACACCAGTGCGAGCAGGCCCCCGACGGCTGTGAGGCCCACGCGTTCGGCGGTCAGCCCCAGTACTTCGGTGCCGTAGTGGGAAGCACCGTGCAGCAGGATGACGGTGGGCGTGAGGAAGATGACGTACTGCAGGTCGGCCTCGGGCGTCAGCGCGTAGGCAACCGCCATGACCGCGCACCCGGCAGCGAGGACGAGGCAGACGACGGGCGGCGCCTCGACGGCGACCGCTGCTGCCAGTACGGCTCCGACCAGAGTGCCGGTGATGCGTAGCCTGACACGTCTGGCCGTTTCGTGTGATGCCGGGACGAAGACCAGACAGAAGGTCAACACGGCCCAGCTACCGTGCGGCAGGCCCATGGAGTCCTGCAGGAGAACGAGGGCGACACAGCCCGCTGCCAGGGCGAAGGCGTGCGGCATCGCCGCGCGTGACGGGGTGGGATGAGACGGCCCTCCCATCCGCATCGCGGTGGCCGCCAGGGCTGCCAGACCGGCCCCCAGCCATACCGCCGCCGCGGCGGGCACCGACCACACCGGGGTACTGAAGGCGTACGACACGACCACCGATGGCAGAAGGGCCGCGACGCCGGTGCTCCACATGTTGAACCCGGCCTGAAGGAGGCAGGCCACGACCACCGCGGCAAGGGCGAGTGGAAGGCTTCCGGCCACGAGAACGCCCGCCACTGCGGCGACGCCCGCCGCGCCGGCGGCAACGAACTGGCGGGAGAGCGACAGCTGGGTGACGGCAGCGAGCATGAAGGTCATGCCCCGGTACAGCGACTGTGCGGCCGTGGTCTCCGCGAGCCACCAGATGACAGTGACAGGAAGGGCTGCCACGGCGATCACTCCTGCGGCACGCGCAAGGGTTCGACGCGGCGGGACGCGGTCCAGCAGGTGCATGGTGGCTCCGACTTGAGTGCGCTGGGGGAATGCCGACCACACGGGGATTTGCCCCGTTGTCTTGATATATGTGCCCTTACTATCAGGTTTGAGGCTACTAGTTGTGATTGTTCGTTGTTCGAAGTCGACTTGGTCGAGTGGGTGGGGGCGGGGGCGCGGTGGCGAGTCCGGTTTCCTGTCCGCAACCGAACTCGCCCCGACCAGCCGCGGGTTCCCTCTCTCGGACGGGCCGTCCGGCCCGGCCCTACTTCAGGTGCCGGGTGAAGAACTGGTCGGCAGCGTCCCCCGCGAACTGTGGGACGCCGGTGTGTCCGCCCATGTTGGCGTGCAGGGTCTTCTCCTCGGAGCCGAAGGCGTCGAACAGGTCCAGGGCCGCCTGCCGGTCGTTCCCGTCGTCGTCCCACTGCAGCAGGACATGCAGCGGAACGGTGAGCCGGCGGGCCTCCTCGAACATGGCGCGAGGCACGAAACTCCCGGCGAAGAGAACGGCGGCCGAGACGCGCGGGTCAACCCTCGCCAGCCGGATGCCGATGGAGATCACTCCCCCCGAGTACCCGACCGGGCCGCTGATCCCGGGCAGTGCGAGGAGGGCGTCCAGGGCGGCCTGCCATTCCGGGACCACCTTGTCGACCAGCGGCAGGACGAGGGCGTCGACGATCTCGTCGCTGACCGGCTCGCCGGCCTCGACGGCCCGGCGCATGTCGGTGCGTGCCTGCTCGGCGGCGGGCCAACGGGGCCGGTCACCGCTACCGGGGAGCTCGATGGTGGCCGTGGCGAAGCCGTTGGCCGCGGCGTGCCGAGCCCGGGCCGCCAGCCGCGGGTACATCCTGCGCAGCCCGAGGGGCGGGTGGCCGAGCAGGATCAGCGGAGCCGGTGCGGATACGGATGAGGATGCGGGCGTCCACAGGATGCCGGGGATCTCGCCGAGGGTGAACTCGCGCTCGTGGACACCGTCGTCGAGGCGTTGTTCGGAAGTGAATTGCATGGTCGTGCCTTTCGGGAGAGCTGAGAAACGGCGCTCCCGGACGACGACCTATCGCCCGACCGTGACCCCGGAGGGGAGCACCCATGTCGATACTGCGTTCACGGGTACCACCTCCTCGTTCTCTCGCACGGCCTCCGGGAGATTAGCAGTGCCCCGGCGTGGCACGGCAACCGGTTTTCGCGGCAGCTCGCCGGGCACGCCGCTCGCGCCTACTGCTGAACATCCACGACGTCGGCGACCACGCAGCTGACGTTGTCGGGGCCGCCGGAGCCATTGGCGAGGGCGATGAGGTCGCGGACGGCCTGCTCGGGCTCGTTGATCCCGGCGAGCACCCTTCGGATTTCCTCGATCTGCACGACGCTCGACAGACCGTCGGAGCAGAGCAGGTACCGGTCTCCGCGCTGGGCGTCGTGAAGGTGCCTGTCATGGGTGGCATCGGCTCCGGGCCCCAAGGCCCGGACCAGCAGGGCCCGCTGGGGGTGGGATGCGGCCTCCTCCGGGGTGAGCCGGCCTTCGGCGACCATCGACTCCACCATGGTGTGGTCGTGGGTGATCCGGGACAGCTCCCCGTTGCGCAGGAGGTAGACGCGGGAGTCCCCGATGTGGACGAGGGCCAGCTGCGAGCCGGTCCAGAGCATCGCGGTGAGCGTGGTGCCGGCCTCCGCGGGTGCGGAGTCGGGCCCGGCGACGCCGTTGACGGCCTGCTTGGCCTGCTCGACGGCGTCTTCGAGGAGGTTGAGGAGATCGCCTGCCGGGACGCTGTCGGTTTCGAGGCGCTTGAGCGCACCGACGGCCGCGGCGCTCGCGGGCGCTCCCTTGGTGCCGAAGCCGTCGGCGACGGCGAGCAGGCGGGAACCGGCGTAGGCGGTGTCCTGGTTGCTCTCACGGACGAGGCCCGTGTCGGAAAGGGCGGCGTAACGGATTCCCAGGGGCGGGGTGGCCGAAGACATGGAGGGGTCCTTCCAGGAGAGATGGTCGATGAGGAAGGAGACGAGTTCCCGCCGCACGGCGGTGTCGGCCTCCATTTCGGCCCAGAACGCCCGGATCTCTTGGGCCGCCGCGGCCGGTTCCAGCGTGATGACGTGCTGGATCCGGGCCAGGGGCAGCCCCAGACGCCGAAGCCAGGCGACGTACCGGGCCTGGTCCAGTTGTTCCGGGGCGTAGAGGCGATAGCCGTTCACCGGGTCGACGCGTGCGGGGGGCAGCAGGCCGAGCTCGTCGTAGAAACGCAGCGCCTTCGGCGACAGGCGGGACGCCTTCGCGAACGCCCCGATTGTCAGCAGGCCCATCCCGCTCCTCCTCATCCGCCGGGCACGTCGCCCGGCCCCACCGATGCTGGGGCTTCCCCCAAGGTGAAGGTCAACCATCAGATCACCGACCGCTCCGAGCTGTCCTGTCCCGGATAACTCTGGGCAGGGTGATGCTCTGACCTGCGGTGCCCACGGTTGTGCGGGACGGGCTGACGGTTGGTGTCCCGCTCGCCCGTAGGCAGCGCGGTTGGCTTCGCTCACTTCGAACAGCAGCGTTTGTCTGCCGGTGGGCAGCAGTTGGTGATCTTGAGGCTCGTGGATGTTCACGAGAAATAGCACCGAGTCCATGGGGCGGTCCGCCGCCTGCGAGATGTCTGTTTCTGAACCTGTGGCACAGGATGGCTCAGCAGCCCGATCAGGCGGAGCTCGGGCCACGCGGTGGCCGCCGGCGCGGGGTCGATCACGGAATCGCGCGAGGGTATCGCTGCGTGCCCGTCAGGCGTCGAAACGGCCGCGTGCACTCTCGATGTGACCAAGGTGCTGGTGGGTCCAGCCGCATATGGCGTCGACCGCGGTGCGCAGGGCCCGGCCCGGCGCGGTGAGGGTGTACTCGACTCGCGGCGGCACGGTGGGGTGCACCTTCCGGTCGACCAGACCATTGCGCTCCAGCATGCGCAGGTTCTGGGTGAGCATCTTGTGGCTGACGCCCTCGACCTCGTTCCGCAGCTCGCTGAAGCGCAGGGTGCGCTCGCCGAGCGCCTCGATGATCAGGAGCGCCCACTTGTTGGCGACGTCCGAGAAGATCTCCCGCGCCAGGGAGTCAGCGCGCCGCAGGTCGGCGTCCTCGGGCAGGCCCTTGAGCAGTTGCTTGGTCACCATCAGGTTCCTCAGTTACCGAAAAGTGCGTTCTTCCAGGTCAGCCATCACTCTCTTACAGTTCCTGAGTAACTACAAGAGAGCGAACCGGAAGGGCGAGCACCGTGGCCACCTTTGATGTCTTCCACTACGACGTGCCGGCCGAGAGCGACTTCGGCTACTCACAGGCGATCAAGGCCGGCGAGCTGATTCACGTCTCTGGACAGCTCTCGTTCGATGAGGCAGGCGAGTTCCTCTACGCGGGCGACTTCGCCGCGCAGCTCAAGCAGACCTACGCCAACATGGACAAGGTCCTGGACCACTACGGCGCCACCCGGAACCAGATCGTCTCGCAGACCCTGTACGTGGTGAACCTGCGGCAGAATGCCGCGGCGACGGCGGAGGGCAACCTGGGGTACTTCGGCGACCACCGCCCGGCCAGCACGGTCTTGGGCATCACTGAACTGACCTTGCCCGGCCAGGTCATCGAGATCAGCTTCGTCGTCGACACGAAACTGCCCGCTTGAGGTCTCCTCCTCGCACGTCCCACAGCCCTCTGGGGGCTCCGTTCGTGGAACAGTCACAGTGACCGTTCCACGAACGGAGCGCTCAGAACTTTCGTCGGCGCCATGTTCCTCGATCAGCCGGTGGAAGATCCGGGTGACCGTGTGCCGCTGCTTGCGCGGCGCGTCCTGTCCCGTCTCGCGAGATGTTCTCGTTGTCTCAGGTGACCTTGGTGGATTCGGCGCTGGTCTCGGGTGACGTTATCGCTGCCGCGTTGAGGCACGCCGCCGGTCTCATGTGATGTTGCCTGCCGGGTGGGTGCGTCTCAGGTTGCGTTGCCGCTGACCTTCGTTCTTCTCATGTGGTCTTCCCTCTCTCGGGCGGTTTGAGCTCGTATCGCTGGCGGCCGACGCCTGAGGGCGGCTTTACTCGGATCAGTTCGGTGTGGTTGATCCGGGGGTGGGGCGTTGGATGTCGGAAAGCTGGGGCAGGCCGCGTTCAAGGTGGGGTACGTCGATGAGGACTGACACCCGGCAACGACCGACGGCGCGATGCCCGCTACTGCTCACACCGATGCCGACAAGCTGCCTTCCGCCGGCGCACAGCCGTCGAAAACAGCTGACTGGCATCGTCCACGAGAATGGACAGCGTTTCCTGAGGCGGTCGAGTTGCCAATCCGCGCCGTCGAGCACGAACTCAATCGGACGGCGTGATGGGGGGCCGCAGGCCAAGCCACTGCTCGGCGCCCCACGCCTGGAACCGCTCTACCTCGGTGAACCCCAGCTTTGCCGCGAGGCGCATCGAGCCGACGTTGGCAGTCTGGGTGGCGAGCACCACCGGCTCGCCGGGAAAGACGCCGTCGAACCAGTCAAGTGCCGCCCCGCATGCCTCCGCCGCATACCCGAATCCCCACGCCTGCGGCAGGAACAGGTAACCGAGATCGGCCTTCCCCACAGCAGCCGGGCGGTGGTCCGCCGATGCTCTCCTGAGCAGGATCTGGCCGATCATCGCCCCGTCGAGATTAACGACGAAACTCCCGGGCCACCGCTCGGGCACCTCGGGCATCTCGCGCTCAAGCTCGTCACGCGGGCGCGGGCCGCCGAGGTAGGTGTGCACTTCTGGCGACGCCAGCAGCTCGATGAACGCCGCACGGTCCCGGGCCTCGGGCTCACGCAGCACGAGCCGCTCGGTCTTGATCGGGGCAGGTGGCCAGGCGACGGGTCCGAGCTCAGTCATGCCGGCCAGCTAATCAGCAGGCTCGGTAGTGATCAAGAATCGCGAACCGATCAACCCACCCGCCATGGCCTCCACCTTCACCGACGGGCCGGCCCTAGAAGCCACGTGACCGACAACATCAAGTGATACGTCCCCGGAGATTTGCTGCAGCGGGACAACACGAGGTGAGAACCCGTCAACGCCCCGTCTCACCGGCTCTTGCATCGTCCCTGGTCACGGCCTCGCCCATAGGCAAGATCAAATGAGACGGGACACGTCCAGATCAGCCCGGAGGGTCTCGTCGATCACCGCCTTGTACGGGTCCAGCGTGGCGGCTCGGGGAGGCGGCTTCTTACGAGGCTCCGGCCAGGACGAGTCCAGCGCCTTCCGCGCCGTCCGCCACGTCACGCCGTGCTTGCGCTCAAGCTCCCGCATCGACATGCCGCCGCGATGGTCATGCCGGATGGCCGCGTACAGCTCGACCTTCGACATCTGCGGCATGACCAGCACCTTTCTGGTGCAACTCGAAGTGCATGCCGCTCGCTCCTACTGCTGGAGCTCCATGACGTCGGCGACCACGCAGCTGACGTTGTCGGGGCTGCCGCAGCCATTGGCGAGGGCGATGAGTTCGTGGACGGCCTGCTCGGGCTCGCTGATCTCGGAGAGCACCCGCCGGATTTCTTCGGTCTGCACGACGGTCGACAGGCCGTCGGAGCAGAGCAGGTATCGGTCTCCCCGCTGAGCGTCGTGAAGGCGCATGTCGTGGGTGGCATCGGCTCCCTGGCCCAGGGCTCGTATCAGCAGCGCCCGCTGGGGGTGGGAGGCGGCTTCCTCCGGGGTGAGACGTCCTTCGTCGACCATCGATTGCACCATGGTGTGATCGTGGGTGATCTGGAACAGCTCTCCGTCACGCGCGGATCTCCTGGGGCGCCGCAGCTGATTCCAGCGTGTTGACGTGCTGGATGCGGGCCAGGGGCATCCCCAGGCGCCGGAGCCAGGCGACCAGCCGGGCCTGGTCCAGTTGTTCCGGTGCGTAGAGGCGATAGCCGCTCACCGGGTCGACGCGAGCGGGGGTCAGCAGTCCGAGCTCGTCATAGAGACGCAGCGCCTTCGGCGACAGGCGGGACGCCCTCGCGAACGTCCCGATGGTCAGCAACCCCATGCTTGTTCCTCCTCATGCCGAGCACATCGCCCGGCCCCACCGATGCTGTGGCTTCCCCCAAGGTGAAGGTCAACTATCGGGGAGCTGACTCCTCTTCCGTGCAGCGGTCGATGCGGCGCATTACCGTGGCGCACTCCTGACCGAGGCCGACGAGGGCGGGACCGGCCAGGGGAGGAGTGCCGACGGGCAGGCGGCGTTGGAACTCCGCGAGGACTCGGCCGATGTCATCGGGGTGACCACTGTCGGCTACGACCGAGCGCCAGGAGGGCATCACCGTGAGGGACATGGCGGCGACCATGCCGGGACATGCCATCGCGTAAAGCCCCGGTCCCCAACCGGTCCGCGCGTCGGCCCCCAGTGGTTCGGGCGAACGACTTGGCGGAGTCCCGGCGGAGCCGGCCGGCCTGTACGGTCCACCGACTCGCCACATCTACTGAGAACGGACACCACGCGTGACGAGTTTCCTGTCTCGGACAAGTGTGGGCAATGCGCGGCCGTGACCTGCGGTGCCTCGTCTCGTCTGGGTGAGGCTCCCCCGAGATGCGGTGGGTGGTGACAGCGGGTCAGATGGATCTCATGAGAGGAACTCTGGCCAATGGCTGCACCGAGGAAATACCCGCAGGAGTTGCGTGATCGCGCGGTGGGGATGTACCGCTCCACCGATCCGAAGCCGCAGATCAAGCGGCTGGCAACCGATCTCGGGGTGCATCCCGAGGCCCTGCGCGGCTGGATCCGCCAGGCCGAGGCCGAGGCCGCTGTAGGCGAGCGTGACGACCGGCCGACTACCGCCGAGCGCGAGGAACTCGCGGCCCTGCGCAAGGAGAACGCCCAGCTCAAGCGGGCGAACGAGATCCTGCGGACGGCCTCGGCTTTTTTCGCGGCCCAGCTCGACCCGACCCGGCCCAGGTGACGGCGCTCTTCACCGAGCACCCGCATCTGGACGTCGAGCCCACGCTCCGGGAACTGCACATTGCCTCCTCCACCTACTACCGCTGGCGCCGCGCCGAGAAGCAACCGTGCGAACGGGTCCGCAAAGACATCGAACTCACCGACAGGACCCGCGAGATCCACACCGATTCCGGCGGGATCTACGGCTCCCCGCGCGTGCACGCCGTCCTCAAGCGCGAGGGCGTCCACGTGGGCCGCGAACGCGTCGAGCGATTGATGCGCGAGGCCGATCTCGCGGGCCTCAGCCCACGCCGCAGCAGCTTCACACGCCGGGACCCCAAGGCCACCCTGGCCCCGGACCTGGTGATGCGGGACTTCACCGCGCCCGAGCCGAACCGGCTGTGGGTCACCGACCTCACCATGATCACCACGATTGAGGATCCGCTGTGGCTCTCGGCGATCCGGGATGCTTTCTCGCGCCGGGTGGTGGCCTGGGAGACCTTCGCCCGCGCGGACGCCGACTTGGTCCTGTCCTGCCTTGAGTACGCGCTGGCCAGCCGGGACGTAGAGCCCGGCCGACTGATCCACCACGCCGACCAAGGCTGTCAATACACGTCCGTGAAGCTCACAACACGCCTGATGCGGGCAGGAATTGAGGCTTCCATGGGCTCGGTCGGGGATTCGTACGGTAACGCTCTCGCCGAGAACTTGTGGATGCTGATCAAGACTGAATGCGTCCGCGGCCGCGTCTTCGCCACGAGGGCCGAGGCGAACCTGGCGCTCTTCGAGTACGTCGATGGGTTCTATAACAGCCGGCGGATCCAGAAGCGGCTCGGCTACCTCAGCCCCATCGAGTTCGAGGAGAAGCACTACGCCTACCGAGCGGCGGCCGATCAAGCGAACCTGAACATCCATCAACCCGTTCTGACCAGCTGATCAGCATCTCCCGCACACCGGGGGAACCTCAACCTCCTGGCTGATGTCTTCCCGAACAGGATGGTCGAGGAGCACTACGTCGTCAGCTTGGCGGTCGCCACCTGCTGACACGTTGGCGACCGCCAGCGGACAGAGGTGCCATCAATGGAAGTGAACGAAGCCAGGTGCCGGAGGGTCGGGTTCAGCGTCCATCGGCCTGCGGCGGTTCCCAGACCGAGCAGTCGTGGGCGAAGAGCACACGTCGTGGGTCGAAGTCGGCGAGTCGATCCAGCCAGTGCTGATAGGGAGGAAGCGGCTGCTCCACGCCGTCAAGCGTCGCGCGGCGGGCCAGTTGCTCGGACGCGAAGTGGGAAGCGAAGTCGTGTGCCTGGCCGGCGAGCACTACTGTGCCGTCGCCTTGTCGGAGGACCAGCGACTGGTGTCCTTGGGTGTGCCCAGGCGTAGGAATGATCCAGAGTCCTGGCCAGACCTCAGTTTCACCGGCGACTTCCTCATAGGTTGCGCCGGGGAAATCGAGCAGCGCATCGAAGGTGTAGTTGCCCCGGCGGGCAGCAGCCAGTTCGACGTCCTGAACCAGGATGGGCTTGCCGCCCAGAAGGGGATTGCCGCCGATGTGGTCGAAGTGCAGGTGACAGTTTACGACCATGGAAATGTCTTCAATGGTGACTCCGGACGCTGAGAGGGCGTCCCGTAGCCCACGGCGGCGGGGTCGATAGTGTGCTTCGGTTTCCGGGTCTGCGTCCCCGATGCCGGTATCGAAGAGGATCAGCCCGTTGTCGTGTTGCACCAGGTAGGCAAGGACGGGCTCGACTCGTGGTTGCGGGCCGCATGTTTCTGAGGCAGGCCGGACGAAGTAGCCGAGATCGAGTCGACGCACCGCCATGTTCTTCCCCATGCGGCCATCCTCGCAGGCCACCGTCTGGCATCCGGCCGGTCTGCTGACAGCAGAACCGTCATGGGCTTCCGGGGCGTCGGATCATCCAACTCAACCGCTAAGTGACCAGGTGAAGTTGTCTTGTTCCACGGCTGTGGGCAGCTTCTCGTTGTAGCAGTTGATCGAAGCGATAACTGACGTTGACGGTGGCATAAGAGATGCGGTGGATCCCGTCGTTGGGGACGGCGATCAGAAGGTCGTCCGGAGGGATCCGCCGCTGAAATTCACTCATGAAGATCTCGACGTTGCGAGGGAAGGCAATGCCTTCGAGAACGGACCGCCAGCGTGGCGTCATCATCATCGAGATCATGATGATGACTGAGGGGTAGGCCATCGCGTAGAGCATGGGCCCCCAATCCGAACGTGATCCGGAGTTGATCAGCAATCGTGCGGGATGCTCGTCGCCGACAAGCGTGTAGTAGTGACCTGCGAGGTTCTTCCAGAAACCACCGCAGGAGCCGAAGATATTGGCGGAAGGCGCGGCCGGTTCCCGGAAGCTGGACGAGGTCGATCTGCTGCTGGGGGATATGCGCGTACGTCCCGTTCCAGATCTTGTGGCGAAGGCAGATGTCCAAGTGGCGGTGTGCCCAGATCTTGATGGGAGTCGTAGTGGTATGGGTGGCAGCGCATCGGCGACATGCCCAGCGCTGTTCGAAGCAGATGACTCCCGGCTCGGTTAAGATCTCGTGCCCGCTATGCCACCGCAGTTCGGGGAGCCTTTGCCAAAGCAGCTCCGGTGGTTGGCCGGATTGCAGAGCAAGGCGGCGCTGGATCTCCAACGGGTCTGCCGTGTCCCGCGCGATCCATCGCGACGGCGCCCTCAGCCATTCCTCGGGAGCCCGGTTGGCGATGGCCAGCCGGCGCCGGAAGGATGCCAGAGTCTCTTGAGGGAACGGAGCGAGTGGTCGTGGCAGCGGTCGGAAGAGGTCGGGTGTGAACTGCCTGCTCCTCACCGGACGAGATCGCCGCCCGCACCGGCCTCGCGCCCAACCCGTCGGGCCGACGGCCCACACGGCTGCCGCTCAGTACGCTGTACCACCTCGACGAGGAGCGCTTGCGAGCCTTCGCCCAGACCACCCGGCTTTCCCCCGCCGAAGCCGCCGGACTCCTCCTCGCCCCGCTCGGCGACCGCTACGGGCCCCTCAACCCGAGCTTCCATGACCGGACAAAGCCTGCTCGGATCGTCTACAACAACCGTGGATCCTCACCCGCTCCACCCGCTGCTGCCCGGCGTGCCTGACCGGCAACGGCGCCACGATCCAGAACCTCCTCGGCGGACCATGGAAGCGCAACTGGCGCCTCCCCGTGGTCTTCGCCTGTGCGGAACACCAACGGCTCCTGGACCACCAGTGCCACGCATGCGACCAACCGATCCACTTCGTGCGCACCCACAGTGCGATACCCCGCCTCCACGACGGAACCTTGCACCCACGACAGCGCCGGTCACCCGCCGGGCCAGCTGCCGACAACCGTCCTGCGGCCTGCGGAGCCGATCTCACAAGCGCTATCTCGCCAGCCATCGTCCAGGACGCTGAGACCCTCGCCGCGCTCCTCCGCCTCCAGCAGCACTTCACGGCCCTGCTGGACCCTGCTGGTCCCGAACACACGGGAGGTGCTGGAACGTTGGTGCCCGTTGCTCACTACTTCGCCGATCTGCGGGCCATGGCGGCGATGGTCTTCCTCACCTGGCCTGTCGCCCGCGAATACACCGGTACACCGCAACTTGCTGCCGCGCTCGACCGCGAATTCGACCACCGGCACGCCCGGGCCCTGCCCATGATGAGCGCAGCAGGTAAACGCCACAGCTCCCGTCCGTACAGCGCCCCGCCCACCGACTCGTTCACGACGGGGGCCGTACTCGGTGCCGCGGCCCGCCTTCTTGAGGCCGCCGATCCTGCTGAAGCCCGTACACAGCTGGCCCCGATCGTCACCCGACTGAGGCGGACCAACCTCGCCCTCAGTGCCTATATGCGTCGCCCAGCATGGATATCCCCAGCGCTGAGAGTGGCAGTCAAGGACCAATAACTGACTAGGCAGGGCACAGAGTGTGGTCACCGCTCTGGCGCCGCTGCCGGATCAGGCTCTCGGAGCTCGGCACGACGCAACACTGAGACAGAGATACCGAACACCGCGGCCAACAAGCAGATTCCACCGCACACGGTGAAGAACATAGCGGCGCCCCATACGGCCACTGTGACGCCGACGACGGGGAAGAGAATCGGGGCGAGGCCCAGTGCACACAGAGTCGTGACCGAGGTGACCCGGCCCAGATATCGAGGGTCGGTCTCCGTCTGGATCAGGGCACCGGTCACCGTCGCGGTGATCCCGTTGGTCAGCCCGATCAACGTGCCGAACGCGACGGCTAATGGCAGAGATCGCGCGTGCCCCAAGGCGGCTGCCCCAACGGCCGTGATGAACAACGCGCCGGACATCGCCAGCCCAGCGCGTGGGATGCGAGCCCACGCCGTGAGCAGCAGCGCGGCGGCCGCGGCTCCGACGCTGAATGCGCTCGCGATCCACCCCATGCCCGCGGCACCCCATCCGCGTTCGTCTGCCAAGAGCACCAGACCGGCGGCGACCGGACCGCTGAAGCACATCTCGCTCAGACCGATCACTATGACCAGTGGCGCGAGCATCTGATGGCGGCGGATATAGCGCAGCCCATCGCGCAACTCGCTTCGGGCAGAGGCGCCTTGGCGTACCGACGGCAGAGGCGAAACTCTCACGGTGAGCAGGAGGGCGAGCGAGATGGCGAACAGCGCACCGGCGGCTGCGAACGCGCCCGCAGCGCCGCCCACCGCGAGCACGACTCCTGCCAGGAGAGGGCCCACAGCATTGCTCAGCCGGATCGAGAGGCCGCGCATCCCCTGGACGCGGGCGAGTTGTTCCGGGGCTGTGATGCGCGGTGGAAGTGCGCCCACTGCCGGCATGAACACCGCGTCGACCACGCCGAACACCAAGGCCACCGGAATGAGTAGCCAAAGATTCGGCGAGATCAGCAGCACAGCCGCTGCGGCGGCGAGAATCACGACGCAGCGGGTCGCGTCGCTGGCGACGGCAACCCGGCGCGGCCCGAACCGATCGGCCACTACGCCTCCGCCGAGCATGAGCACCGCACGAGGTAACGCCCCGGAGGCGATCACGAGACCAACCTGCGACGGCCCCGCAGCACGGGTGGCGGACCAGGAGAGGGCGAGGAAGTACACCACGTCGCCGGTGACGGAGGCGGTGTAGGCGGCGAGCCAGCGTACGACGTTGATATCCCGGTACGCGGGCAGTCCGGGTGCCGCTATTTCGTATGAGGTCATACGTCACCCGCGTCAAGATCCACGGTGCCGGGCACGGGAAATGCCTGTACCTGCAGCGACACCGGGGAGGCCTCTTGCGGCGCTTCGGCCTCACTACGCCGATAGCGGGAGATCACCTCGAAGATCTCGGCCCGGATCCGGTCGATGTCCTCCGGAGTCAGCCACAGAGCGAAGTCGCTGTACACACTGGCCTCGTACCACTCTGCCGGAAGCAGCGGCACCTCCTGGGCGGCCTTCTGCAGGCGATCGATGCATGCGAGCACGACGGCATGCGCATAGGCGCGTCCGGCTTCGCGTTGTTCCATGGGCTCGGTGGCCGGGTCGTGGATCGATTGACGGTGCGCGGACTTCCACCATCGTTCGCGTCCCGTGCCGCGGTCCGGCGCTTCCACGATGAGCCCGCCCGTCGCGAGGCGACGCAGGTGGTAGCTCGCCGAACCGGGGTTGATGCCGAGCTCATCGGAGATCCGAGTCGCTGTGGACGGACCACGCTGGCGCAGCAGGGCCAGCACGTTCAAGCGCAACGGGTGGGCGAGCACGCGCAACCTGGCGGTGTCGAGCTGGATGTCCCGTTCCATGGAGGGCTCGTCGGGTGGCGCAGACGAAGAGGTCATAGGCGCAGAGACTAGACCTACAACAGTTGTTTCAAAAGAAATGTTGTGAACTGCGCTGCCGATGGCAGGTCACCCGGGTGCCTCCGTGACGCCTTCGTGGCGAGGCAGGGCGATGGGCGACAGTTGGCGTGCCGACACGATAGTTGGCGTGACGAGTCACAATGGCCCGTCCGAGTGGTGCGGAACACTTTTGCAAGCATCTGCTTGCAAAAGTTAGCAGCGCGGGTCCAGTATCGGGGTATGGCCTCACTCAACGTCGGCAATCTCGGCGAGTACCTGCGCGAGCAGCGCCGTACCGCGCAGCTCTCGCTGCGGCAGCTCGCCGATGCCGCCGGGGTGTCCAATCCCTACCTCAGCCAGATCGAGCGCGGGCTGCGCAAGCCCAGCGCCGAGGTCCTCCAGCAGGTCGCCAAGGCGCTGCGGATCTCCGCCGAGACCCTGTACGTACGGGCCGGGATCCTGGACGAGCGGGAGCGGGAGGAGCTGGAGACGCGGGCGGTGATTCTGGCCGACCCGTCGATCAACGAGCGGCAGAAGAGCGTGCTGCTGCAGATCTACGCCTCCTTCCGCAAGGAGAACGGGTTCGAGGACGAGCCCGTGGACCCCGACGCCGAGGAGGGGCGTGAATCCGGTGCGGATGCGCCCTTCAGTGCCGACGGCAGTGCTGCCGATACAGGTTCAAAGCCTTCAAAACCCTCACACTGATTCTGATGATCCGGGAGGACCACAGTCATGGCCATCACCGATGACCTGCGTAAGACCCTCACCGACCCGACCCCCCTCTACTTCGCCGCCGGCACCGCCGACCTCGCCGTGCAGCAGGCCCGGAAGGTTCCGGCCCTGATCGAGCAGCTGCGGGCGGAGGCGCCGGAGCGCATCGACGCGGTGCGCAACACCGACCCCAAGGCCGTGCAGGAGAAGGTGGCCGGGCAGGCCAAGGAGGCGCAGGCCACCCTCTCCGCCAAGGTCACCGAGGTGATCGGGGCCTTCGACACCGACCTGAAGAAGCTGGGCGAGAGCGCCCAGGACCTGGCGCTGCGCAGCGTCGGTGTGGCCGCGGAGTACGCGGTCCGGGCTCGGGAGACGTACGAGAAGGTCGCCGAGCGTGGCGAGCAGACCGTGCGGACGTGGCGTGGCGAGACCGCCGAGGAGATCGTCGAGATCGCCGTCGTCGTCGAGCCGCGCAAGGAGTCGAAGCCGGAGACGGCGAAGGCCGCGCCGAAGCCCGCCGCCAAGCCGGTGGCCGCCAAGCCCGCGCCCGCCGCCAAGCCCGCGCCCAAGCCCGTCAAGGCCGAGGCCAAGCCGGTGCCCGCGGCGGCCAAGAAGGCGCCCGTGCGCAAGCCCGTCGTCAAGAAGACCACGCCGCCGACCGCCAAGTAGCGCCGCGTTGACCCGGCAGGTGTGCCGGGGTGGCGGGCGGGCACTTTTCGACGTGTCCGGTCGTTGTCCCGGTACCTTGGCCGCGAGCGCTCATCCACTCACTAGGCGGTGCACCACATGTTGCTCGAAGGCTTCCACTCAATCCTCGGGCTGATCTTCACGGCCATGACCGTCCTCGCCGTGGTGGCCTTCGTCATGGCCGCGATCGCCCGCGACGACGCCTATCGCGCCGCGGAGAAGCAGAAGAAGTCGTTCTGGCTGATCATTCTCGGCATCGCGGTGGTGGTGAACCTCTGGGTGCCCATGCTCTTCCTGCAGATCGCCGGGCTGATCGCGTCCATCGTGTTCTTCGTGGACGTACGGCCCGCACTCAAGGCCGTCTCGGGCGGCGGCCGCCGTCGTGGCGGCTCCAGCAGCGACGGGCCGTACGGGCCCTACAACGGCGGGCGTTGACCACCCGCGGGTGACACCTGTCCGGGGCGGGGGCGCGGGATGCTCCGGCCCCGGTCGCCGTTCTGCGCCCGGTGGCGGGCGGTATCGCGGGCGGTGTCCTGGTCGCGGTCGAGCAGCAGGACCGCGACGTCGTCGGTCAGCTCGCCGCCGTTCAGCTGGCGGACGTGCGTGACCGCCGCCTCCAGGAGGTCCTCGCCGGCCAGGCCCTCGGCCAGCTGACGATTGATCATCGCGACCATGCCGTCCTGACCGAGGCGCTGCGTGCCGGCGCCGACGCGGCCCTCGATCAGCCCGTCCGTGTACATCATCAGGCTCCAGGAGCCGCCCAGCTCCACCTGCCGGCGCGGCCAGCGGGCGCGCGGCAGCAGCCCGAGTGCCGGTCCGCCGTCCTCGTACGGAAGCAGATGCGCGGCCCGTCCCTGGCGGGCGATCAGCGGTGCGGGGTGGCCGGCCAGGCACAGGCCCGCGCGGCGGCCGTCGGGGGCGATGTCGACGGTGCAGAGCGTCGCGAAGATCTCCTCGCTCTCCCGTTCGTGCTCCAGGACCTGCTGGAGTGTGGAGAGCAGCTCGTCGCCGCAGAGTCCTGCCAGGGTCAAGGCCCGCCACGCGATGCGTAGTTCGACCCCGAGAGCCGCCTCGTCCGGGCCGTGGCCGCAGACGTCGCCGATCATCGCGTGCACCGTGCCGTCGGGGGTGCGGACCGTGTCGTAGAAGTCGCCGCCCAGCAGGGCCCGGCTGCGGCCGGGACGGTAGCGGGCCGCGAAGCGCAGGTCGGAGCCGTCGAGCAGCGGGGTGGGCAGCAGGCCGCGCTCCAGGCGGGCGTTCTCCTGGGCGCGCAGCCGGGACTCGGTGAGCTTGTGCTGGGTGACGTCGGCGCGTTTGCGCTCGACGGCGTAGCGGATGGCGCGGCTGAGCAGCCTGCCGTCGAGCTCGCCGCGGAACAGGTAGTCCTGGGCCCCCACCCGTACGGCCTCGGCGGCCAGCTCGGCGTCGTCCTCGGCTGTCAGGGCGAGTACGGCGTGCCGGGGCGCGATCCGGAGCACGTGCTTGAGCGTGGCGAGCCCGTCGGGCTCAGCGTCCTGCCCGCCGCGCGTCTCGGTGCCGGACGGCAGCGCCAGGTCGAGCAGGATGCAGTCCACGTCGTCGGTGAGGAGCCGGCCCGCCTCGGTCAGGTTGCGGGCGGCGCGGATACGGACCCGGGCACCGGCCGCCGCGGAGAGCTCCGGGACGCTGAAGGTGCCCGCCGGGTCGTCCTCGATCACCAGGAGGGTGAGGTCGGTGCCGTTGCTGGTCTCCGCAGCGGGAACGGCACGTTGCTGCGGTACGGGTACGGGCATCGGTTCGGGTTTCCTTCCCTCCCCCCGAGGGCGCGGCGGAACGACGATCGACGACCCGCCAGACGGGGACGATAGCGGTACGGGATACGGGAACGGAATGGCGCACCGCACCCGGCCTCCGGCATATGCACCGGCATAAGCCGCGTCAGGTCACGGATCCGGCGCGATGCGCGGTCCGCAGGCGCCCGGATCGGCATGACAAAGGTCACGCCGGGCGTCCGGGCCGCAGTGGCCCCGCTCACGCCCGGTCGGCGCGTGGCGGGGAGCGGAGGTCATTTGTCCGGTCGGACGACTCCGAGGATCTCCATCGATCCGGCCCCGGCGAGCGTGACGTTGCGGCCCGGGCGCGGGGCGTGCACGATCGCGCCGTCGCCGATGTACATCCCGACGTGACTGGCGTCGCTGTGGTAGATGATCAGGTCGCCGGGGCGCATGTCCTTGATCGCGATGTGCGGCAGCTGCCGCCACTGCTCCTGCGAGGTGCGCGGGATCGGCCGTCCGGCCGACGCCCAGGCCCGGGAGGTCAGTCCGGAGCAGTCGTACGACTTGGGGCCGACGGCACCCCACTCGTACGGCAGGCCGATCCGGTCGGTCGCGAAGGCCACCGCCTTCTTGCCGCTCGCGCTCGCCTCGCGGTTGATCTCCTTCAGCGCGCCGGAGCCGAGCCAGGCGCTCTGCGACTTGTACTCCGCCTCCTGCTCCAGCTGGAGGAGGCGGGCGCGCTCCTTCTTCTCCAGCTGGGACTCCAGCTTCTTGGCCGCCGCGATCTGCTCGTTGATCTTCTTCTTGGCCTTGGCCTGCTTGACGCGGTTGGCTTCGAGCTTGGTCCAGTTGGTGCTCGCGTCCTGCGTGTACGTCTTCAAGTCCTCCTGGGTCCTGTTCAGTTCCCCCAGGAGTCCCTTGGTGGCCTTCTGGCCCTGGCGGGCCCGGCTGATCCCGTCCAGGAAGAGCTGCGGATCGCCGCTGAGCATGAGCCGGGCGCCCGGCGGCAGTCCGGCGTTGCGGTACTCCTCGCGGGCCTGGGCGCCCGCCCTGCTCTTGAGCTCGGAGATCTTCGCCTGGCCCTCGACTATGGCCTGGGCCAGCTTGACGATCTCGCCCGACTGCTTCTTGGCCTTCTCCTCGGCGAGGTTGTACGCGTCCGTCGCCGACCCGGCGGCCCGGTAGAGGCCGTCGATCTCCTGGCGCACCTCTTCGAGGCTCTTCTTCTCCGGCCGGTCAGCGGCGGGCGAGGGGGGCGCGGGTGCCGCGAAGGCCTGGGCGGGCGAGGCCAGTACGGCCATCGCGCAGACCAGAGTGATCGCGGCAGCGGCACAGTGGCGTCGGTACACGAAGCTCCCCCTCCGAGCGGATCCCTGCGGATACGAATACGGATCTGATTTACCGTCAGTAACTTATGGCGCCGACGAGATCGTGCCATGCCCTACCGAAAAGCAACAGAGGCAGACACATCTCCGCAGGCTCGCGAAGCGGCGCCCCCTGGCACCCCACCCGCGCTCTCCCGGCCCTGCCTTCCCTGTTCTGGGACGAACGGTGCCGCGGTGACGTTCCCGATGCCGGGGGGTTTCACCTTGTTTCCCGCGTGTTGGGCTACCGCTCAGGCCGCAGTGCCGCCCATTTCACCGTCACTTCGCCCTGGCGCCACCGCCGTACGCCGTCCGTCAGCGGCCACTCGCCCGACAGTGCCCGCACGGCCGTGATCCAGCGCTGCCGGGCACCCAGTGAGGCGTACGGCGCTGCCGCCGCCCAGGCCCGGTCGAAGTCGCGCAGGAAGGCGTGGACGGGCTCGCCCGGCACGTTGCGGTGGATCAGCGCCTTGGGCAGCCGCTCCGCGAGGTCGGACGGGCGGCCGAGGGAGCCGAGCCGGGTCGCGAAGGTGACCGTGCGGGGCCCCTCCGGGCCCAGCGCCACCCAGACGTGACGGCGGCCGATCTCGTCGCAGGTGCCCTCCACCAGCAGGCCGCCCGGCGCGAGCCGGCCGCACAGGCGCTGCCAGACGGCGGCGACCTCGCCCTCGTCGTACTGGCGCAGCACGTTCGCCGCCCGGATCAGGGCGGGCCGCTCCGGCAGGGGGATCTCGAAGCCCCCGTGCCGGAAGGTGAGGCCCTCGCGCTCGTACGGCCGTGCCGCCTCGACGCGCTCCGGGGAGATCTCGATGCCCACCACGGAGGTGCGCGGTTCGGCGGTGCGCAGGCGCTCCAGCAGTTCGACGGCGGTCCAGGGGGCGGCCCCGTAGCCGAGGTCGACCGCCACGGGGGCCTCGGTGCGGCGCAGGGCGGGGCCGTGCGTGGCGGCGATCCAGCGGTCCATGCGGCGCAGCCGGTTCGGGTTGGTGGTCCCGCGGGTCGCGGTGCCGATCGGGCGCATGACACAGAGCGTAACGACTCAGCCGGGCCCGGCCGCCGTCGCGGCGACGCGCCGGAGCCGTACCGTAATGATTTGGCAAAGCGGAAATGAAAGGAGGAGTTCCGCTGTTCCAGCTTTCCGGAAGGGACCGTGCGCCCCTTCGGTGCCATGCCGTGAACGACGTCGGTGCCAGTACCCTGAGCGAGGAGGACCGGACGACGTGAGCCAGTACGTCTCCCGGCTCGGCAGCAGCCGTGTCGCGCCGCGTCTCAGGTTCCCCGCAGGCCTCACCGGCTCCTTCCCCGGCGGCCACCGCAGGCCGCGCAGGATCGCGATGCTCTCCGTGCACACCTCCCCGCTGCACCAGCCGGGGACGGGCGACGCGGGCGGCATGAACGTGTACATCGTGGAGCTCGCCAAGCGGCTGGCCGCGATCAACATCGAGGTCGAGATCTTCACCCGCTCCACCGCCGGCGCGCTGCCGCCGGCCGTCGAGATGGCGCCCGGCGTCCTGGTCCGGCACGTCGACGCGGGGCCGTACGAGGGACTGGCCAAGGAGGAGCTGCCCGCCCAGCTCTGCGCCTTCACGCACGGCGTGATGCAGGCGTGGGCCGGTCAGCGCCCCGGCTACTACGACCTGGTGCACTCCCACTACTGGCTCTCCGGCCAGGTCGGCTGGCTCGCCGCGCAGCGCTGGGGCGTTCCCCTCGTCCACGCCATGCACACCATGGCCAAGGTCAAGAACGCCGCGCTCGCCGAGGGCGACGCCCCCGAGCCCGCCGCCCGCGTCATCGGCGAGACCCAGATCGTGCGCGCCTGTGACCGGCTGATCGCGAACACCGCGGAGGAGGCGGACGAACTCGTCCGGTTCTACGAGGCCGATCCCGGCGCCGTCGCCGTCGTCCACCCCGGCGTCAACCTGGACCGCTTCCGCCCCGCCGACGGCCGCGCCGCGGCCCGCGCGCGCCTCGGGCTGCCGCAGGACGCCCTGATCCCGCTCTTCGCCGGCCGCATCCAGCCGCTGAAGGCCCCGGACGTGCTGCTGCGCGCTGTCGCCGCCCTGCTGGACCGGGACCCCTCGCTGCGGTCCCGGATCGTCGTGCCGGTCGTCGGGGGGCCCAGCGGCAGCGGACTCGCCAAGCCGGAAGGGCTGCAGAAGCTGGCCGCCCGCCTGGGGATCGCGGACGTCGTGCGGTTCCACCCGCCGGTCGGGCAGGACCAGCTCGCCGACTGGTTCCGGGCCGCGTCCGTGCTGGTCATGCCCTCGTACAGCGAGTCCTTCGGCCTGGTCGCCATAGAGGCCCAGGCGGCCGGCACCCCGGTCGTCGCGGCGGCCGTGGGCGGACTTCCGGTGGCGGTACGGGACGAGGTCAGCGGCTTCCTGATCCCCGGGCACGACCCGGAGGCGTACGCGGAGGCGCTGGCGCGTTTCGCGGCCGCGCCGGAGCTCGTCGAGCGGATGGGCGGCGCTGCCGCCGCGCACGCGCAGCGTTTCGGCTGGGACACGGCGGCGGCGGCGACCGCGGACGTGTACACCGGGGCGCTGCAGGACCACCGGCGCCGGGTGCGCACGCACCACGGGTGAGGGTGTCGGATGCGCCCGCGCCGATAATGAGGCCGCGTCCGAGCCCGAGGGCGCCGTACGCGGGCCGATGCCGGACGGGCGTACGCTCGGTTCATGGCTGACGTACCCGAGGAAGCGGTGACACCGCAGGTCACGCAGGTCGCCCAGGTCATCGAGGCGACGCTGAAGGATGCCGGACTCGACTGGGAGAGCCCCGCGCCCGGCAGTTACGTCGTCCAGTTGCCCGGCACCCGCAAGCTGGCCACCACCTGCTCGCTCATCGTCGGCGCCCACGCGCTGTCTCTCAACGCCTTCGTCATCCGCCACCCCGACGAGAACGACGCGGCGGTGCACCGCTGGCTGCTGGAGCGCAACCTCCGCCTCTTCGGGGTGAGTTACGCGATCGACTCGCTCGGCGACATCTACCTCGTCGGCAAGCTGCCGCTCTCCGTGGTGACGCCCGAGGAGCTGGACCGGCTGCTCGGCGTCGTCCTGGAGGCCGCCGACGGCGCCTTCAACCCCCTGCTCGAACTCGGTTTCGCGAGCGCGATCCGCAAGGAGTACGCGTGGCGGGTGTCCCGCGGCGAGTCCACGCGGAACCTGGAAGCGTTCACGCACCTGACTCAGCGCCCTGCCAACTGAGGCCCGCCGCCTGAGCGTTCTCTGCTGACTATTCCCCGGTGCACGACTCTTTCGCCGTGCCCGGGGCTCGTGGCATGCTCACCGCCGACGCAGATATGAACATCGTTCACATCCGTGAAAATCATGGAAGGCGGATCGGGCTCATGGCGACCAGGATGACCAACGCGACCAACGGGAACATCAGCAGGCGCGGACTGCTCGGCAGCGCGGTGGCCGTCGCAGCGGCCGCGGCCACCGGAACGCTCGGCGGCGGAACGGCCCTGGCCGCGACCACGCCCGCCACCGCGACCAGCAGCCGGCCGCAGCCCACCCCGCTCTGGCGGGAGTTCGCCGCGACGCCCTTCACGCACCCGCAGATCCCGTTCATCGGCCGGGCCGGTTACCGAGGCGGTTCCGCCCTGCCGCGCCCCCGCACCGGCCACGGCTTCACCGCCAACGTCCTGGACTACGGCGCCGATCCGGGCAACTCCGCCGACTCCGCGCCCGCGATCAACCGGGCCATCGCCGCCGCCGGAGAACGCGGCGGCGGCACGGTGATCGTCCCCGAGGGCACGTACCGCATCGACGACATCATCCGCATCGCTCACAGCAACGTCGTGGTGCGCGGCGCGGGCAGCGGCCGCACCACCCTGTACGCGACGAAGAGCCTCACCGAGATCGTCGGCGCGTACGGCAGCCGCTACGGCGGCGACAAGTCCAGCTGGTCCTGGGCGGGCGGCCTCATCTGGCTCTGCCCCGAAGCCCGTTGGACCTCACTCACCGACGCCATCAGGGCGAAGGCCTGGCCCTTCGAGGGCTGGACCGGCAACAAGCGCGACGCGTGGCAGACCCTGACCACCGTCGCCCCCGCCCGCCTCGGCGACCGTACGATCACCGTCGACGACCCCCGGAAGGTGAGGCGCGGCGCACTCGTCCTGCTCCGCCTCGCCGACGACTCCGCCCACACCCTTCTGGAGCACATGGCGGGCGGCGGTGCGGGCCCGGAGGCGTACTACTGGGACGACAAGACCAAGCTGACCTCGTACGTCCCCTACGAGTGGCCGGTCCGCATCACCGCCGTCCGCGGCCGCCGGGTCACCCTGGAACGGCCCCTCCCGCTTGACGTCCGCCCCGAGTGGGACCCGCGCCTGACCACCCTCGCCACCCCGCTCACCGGCTCCGGCGTCGAAGGCCTCACCCTCGAAGCGGTCGAGACGCCACAGTCACCGCACCTGCTCGACAAGGGCTACAACGGCGTCGCGTTCCAGTGCGCGTACGACTGCTGGGCCGACGACATCACCGTCCGCCACGTCGACAACGGCTTCGGCCTCATCGGCGCGTCCGCCTGCACCCTGCGCCGTACGAAGGTCGCGGGGCGCGGCTCGCACCATCCGTACTACTGCCGCGAGGGCAGCCACGACAACCTGATCGAGGACTTCACCATCGAGCAGCGCACCGTCCCCGCACCCGCCGGGACGCAGCTGCACGGCATCAACGTCGAGGGCCTGTCCAGCTACAACGTGTGGTCGCGCGGCGTGATGGAGATGGGGACCTTCGACTCGCACCGCGGGATGCCGTTCGCCAACGTCCGCACCGACATCACCGTGAACAACAACGGCCGGCACGGCGGCGACGCGAGCGCCGGACCGCTGTTCGGCGCCCGCTTCACGCACTGGAACATCCGCGTCACCAACGGCCGGGCCGGCCTGATGCGGATCGACGGCCTCGCCCCGTACAGCGCGACCGTCGGGGTGAGCGAGGTGACGGAGTTCGACCAGATCGACGTCCCCGACTTCCCCGGCGACCTGCACACCCGCCTGGAGGCGTACGGAACCCCGGGGGCGGTCCGGCCGGCCAACCTGCACGACGCCCAACGGGCCCTGGGGCGCTGAGGAACGGGGGTCGGCGCCGCGGCGGCCTTCAGGCCCGCAGCGCCGGCCCCACCTCACCGAGCGCCGCTTCGAGCCGCGGCGCCACCTCGTTCCACGTCCACTCCAACTGCTCCCCGGACGCCTTCCGGGGGACGGTCTCCACCAGCATGATCAGGTAGAGGTACGCGCGGTACAGCGCGAGCCGCGACCACACGGAACCGTCGAACTCGACCGGCCCGCCCGGCGCCGACTCCCCGTAACCGGCGAGGAAGTCCCCGTCCTGCTCCATGTCCCCGAACAGGGCGAGCGACACGAAGTCGGCGACCGGGTCGCCCCAGAACATCCGCTCCCCGTCGATGACCCCGCCGATCCGCCGCGCGCCCGGCTCCCCGGCGACCAGGATGTTGCCCTGCCACAGGTCGAAGTGGACCAGTGCGGGCCGGGTCACGTCGTCCAGTACGTACGAAGCGGCGCCGAGCAGGCGGCGAATGTCCGCGGCCGTACGCGGCAGCCGCGCCCCGTACGACTCCGCGTCGTCCAGCACGGCGTCGGTCATCGCGGTGAACGCGCCGCGCCATGTGGGGGCGAGCGGGCCGAGCGCCGCGGACGGATAGCCGAAGCCGCCCGGCGCCGGCACGGTGTGCAGCCGGCCGACGATCCGGCCGAGCTCCGCGCGCAGCCTGCGCGCCTCATCGTCGGCCAGGGCGCCGGCGACCTCGTGCCAGGGCTGCCCGGGACGCTCCGTCATGACCACGTACGCGCCTCCCGGGGCGGCCGGGTCGAGCCCGCTGTGGACGATTCCGGGGACGGCCGTCTCCTCGGGGAGCGCGGCCGCCGCGGCGTAGAACGTGACCTCGTTGACCAGCAGGTCGCGCTCGTACCGGAGATGCTCCCCGCCGGGTGGCGGCGTCTTCACCACCCACTGCCGGCCGTCGGTGAGGCGGACGCGGGTAACGGCGTTGTACGTGCCTCCGGCCAGCGGGTCGCAGGAGATGACCATCTTCGGCGACACCCCCACGGCGCTGAGCACGGCGGACAGTGCGGAATCGATAGCCATCTACGGCCCCCTTCGAGCGGCCACCCCGTGACGTGTTGCTGCTGTCTGTGGCAAATGCCCAGTTCAGAGCCTCCACGAGGTGATCACGACGTCGTCACGATCACGGGCGGTGCCCGCTTTGACGGACCGCCAAACCACAGCGTGCTCATAGAGTTGGCAAACCCCCACGATCCTCAACTCCGCGCCGAACCCGGCGGCGGCCGCTCTCCTGCGGGCGAAACACCTTGAGACAGAAGGACGGGCCATGCGACCCACTGCCATACGCCGTACCGCCGTTGCCGCCACTGTGATGTCCCTGGCCCTGCTCACCGCGGCCTGCGGTTCCGATGCCGACACCGCGGACAAGGACAACGGCAAGGCGGGCGCTTCCGCCTCCGCCAAGCCCGCGGACACGGCCGGCGCCAAGGCGCTGGGCGCGGCCGAGCTGGAGAAGGTCTCGCTGGCCCAGGGCGACGTCAAGGGCCACAAGATCACGAAGGCCGGTCCCGCCGACGCGGTCACCGGCGACGCCGTCACCGCCGACAAGGCGACCTGCGACGTCTTCGCCGACGCCCTGATGGGCGCCAAGTCCGGCAAGCCCGCCGCGTCCACGCAGCGCAAGGTCGTCAGCGAGCCCAAGAAGGGCGGCGACAAGGAGAGCGACGACCCGGCGGAGGCGTTCAAGGCCGCCTTCGACATCACGACGACGCTCACCACGCTGGCCTCGTACGACGGCAAGGGCGCCGAGGAGGCGCTGGCCGGTCTGCGCACCGCCGCGACCGAGTGCGCCTCCGGCTTCACCCTCACCGCTGCCGGATCGAAGCAGAAGATCACCAAGATCGCGGAGGTGCCGGTCAAGGGCGCCGAGGAAGCCGTCGCCTGGACGGTGACGGTCGAGGCGGAGGGCGAGAAGAGCGCGATGAAGCTCATCCAGCTCCGTCAGGGCACCACGCTCGCCTCACTGACCTCGCTCAACCTGGGCGCGTCCGGCGCGGGCGGCGACTTCGACCTGCCGACCGCGGTCATCGACGCCCAGGCCGGCAAGCTCGCCTGAGCGGCCGTCAGGGGAGCGGGACGAGCCGCACCACGGTGACGGTCAGGACCGACCCGGAGACGTAGAAGAGCACGATCGCCCCGGAGACCGTCGCCTCGCGGCGATCGTGCTCACCCTTGACGGCGGACGACCCGTGCCCGTACGGCTCGCGCCCCAGCGTGCGCGCCATCTCGTCCCGGAAGGTGTCGCCGTCCCGCATCTTGGCCAGGGTGTCGTCGGCGGGCGGCGCGTAGGAGATCCGGAAGCTCAAGCGACGCTCCGCCTCTCGGCCTCGTCGCGCGCCAGCCGGTCCAGGATCCGCTCGGCCTCCGGATCGGGTACGGCCTCCAGCATCCAGTGCCGCATCACGGCCTGGATCTCGTGCACCCCGGCCTCGTTGATGGCGCGGTCGAACTCCTCGCGTCTCGCCTCCGGCAGGGCGTCGCGGATGGCCGGGATGCTGTTGGGCACCTCGACCTCGGCACCACCCACAAAGGTCTTCAGGGGCTCACTCATGGCTGCTCTCCCCGCTCTCCCCGTATGCGACACAGGGTACGGCTACGGGTGGGCGGCATCACACCCGCCTGCGCCACCACCGCGACCCGGGCTCCGGCGCGGTGTCGGCATCGGTGGTGGGCGATTCAGCCCAGAACCAGGGATTCATCACCGAAGTCGGCGACCAGCTTGAGCTGTCCGCCCAGGGCCGCCACATAGGCGGCGAGTGTCTCGACCTCGGACCGGCTGATGGCACCGTTCTCTATGGCCGAGATGCGGCCTTGAGTGACGCCGAGCGTCTTGGCCACTGCCGTCTGCGTCATCTTCTGACGCTTGCGTACCTCGGCGAGACGATGCGCTCGCACCTCCGACAGCATGCCGGCGGTACGCTGCTCGACTTCCGCTGTCTCGTCGGCGGAGAAGCCGAACTTCTCCTTGAGTTCAGCCCAGTTGACGGAGCCGGCCGCCTTCGGGTTGTTCGCGCTCATGACTCCTCATTCCTGGCAGTTCCGGTACGCCTCGCAGGCGTCTTCCGCTTCCTTGATCGCCGTTCGGTACCACCCCGACCAGTTGCCTGCTCTGTCGCCGCCGACGAGGACCACCGCATTGCGCCGGGGGGTCGAAAACAAACAGGCCCCTTACTTCGCTCGCCCCGGACGAACCACTACGCAGTTCTTTCAGGTTCGAGATGCTCGATCCGGTGATCCGATCGACCAAGGGGCGACCCGGGGCCGGCCCCTCGTGTTGCAGGACGTTGATTGCGGCAGTGATCTGCAGGAGTGTGTCCCGGTCGCTGTGGCGCAGGTTGTGCAACCAGCTCTTTGCCGGTTCAGTGACGATGATCTTGGATGGCATTCACGCTCCGCCCGCGAGTATCACGTAGATGTGATGTCGCATCTGCGTGATATGTGCCCCTGCGGCCTCTGTGACAGCAAAGAGCCCCCTGCTCGTGAACGTTCCAGGCAGGGGGCTCGACGTGCGGGGGCTGCTACTTCTTGCCCTGATTCTTCACGGCCTCGATCGCGGCCTTCGCCGCGTCCGCGTCCAGGTACGTGCCACCCGGCTTCAACGGGCGGAAGTTCTCGTCCAGTTCGTACGCGAGCGGGATGCCCGTCGGGATGTTCAGGCCCGCGATGTCGGCGTCCGAGACGCCGTCGAGGTGCTTGACCAGGGCCCGGAGGCTGTTGCCGTGCGCGGCGACCAGGACCGTCTTGCCGTCGAGCAGGTCCGGGACGATGCCGTCGTACCAGTACGGCAGCATGCGGACGACGACGTCCTTCAGGCACTCCGTGCGCGGGCGCAGCTCCGGCGGGATCGTCGCGTAGCGCGCGTCGTCGCTCTGCGAGAACTCGGTGCCGTCCTCGAGGGCGGGCGGCGGGGTGTCGTACGAGCGGCGCCAGAGCATGAACTGCTCCTCGCCGAACTCGGCGAGCGTCTGCGCCTTGTCCTTGCCCTGCAGGGCGCCGTAGTGGCGCTCGTTCAGACGCCAGGAGCGGTGCACGGGGATCCAGTGGCGGTCCGCGGCCTCCAGCGACAGCTGGGCGGTGCGGATGGCGCGCTTCTGGAGCGAGGTGTGCAGTACATCGGGGAGCAGGCCGGCGTCCTTGAGCAGCTCACCGCCGCGGACCGCCTCCTTCTCGCCCTTCTCGGTGAGGTTGACGTCCACCCATCCGGTGAACAGGTTCTTCGCGTTCCATTCGCTCTCGCCGTGGCGGAGGAGGATCAGCTTGTACGGTGCGTCGGCCATGGGTCCGAGCGTAATCGAACCCGTACGGGCCGCGCGCGCCCGGCCACAGGGCGGACAGGGCGGTGGGCGTGCCGGGAGCGGGGCGGCGCCGATTGAGGGCTGGAGTCAATTGAGTGGCAGGCCCGAATCCCGATTTGTAATGTTCGGATCGCTGGCGTACCACTTACCGCCCGCATACGAATCCGTACGTCCCCGGGGGGAACCCACATGCCTGTCGCCGGTCTCAGACGGGCCACCCGTGAAACCGTCTCCGGTCTCCCCAGGGAGTTCTGGTGGCTGTGGACCAGCACCCTGGTCAACCGGCTCGGAGCGTTCGTCGCCACGTTCATGGCCCTGTACCTGACCCTGGACCGGGGCTACTCCGCCTCGTACGCCGGTCTGGTCGCCGCCCTGCACGGGCTCGGCGGGGTCGTCTCCTCGCTCGGGGCCGGGGTGATGACGGACCGGTTCGGCCGGCGGCCCACGATGCTCGTCGCACAACTGTCGACCGCCGTCTCGGTGGCCGTGCTCGGCTTCATGGTGCATCCCGCGGCGATCGCCGCCGTCGCCTTCGTCGTC
Source organism: Streptomyces sp. NPDC050422 (assembly GCF_044458665.1). Lineage (NCBI taxonomy): Bacteria > Bacillati > Actinomycetota > Actinomycetes > Kitasatosporales > Streptomycetaceae > Streptomyces > Streptomyces sp. NPDC050422. The sequence continues at coordinate 112,459 of NZ_JBITIE010000014.1, read as the reverse complement.
GGCATGGCCAGCAACGCCTCCCGCCCCGCGGTCCAGGCGATGATCGCCGACATCGTCCCCGCGAAGGACCGGGTGCGGGCGTTCTCGCTCAACTACTGGGCGATCAACCTCGGGTTCGCGGTCTCGTCCGCCGGGGCCGGGTTCATCGCCGAGTACAGCTATCTCGCGGGCTTCGTCGGCGAGGCGCTGATGACCCTGTTCTGCGCCGTCGTCGTCTTCATGAAGGTTCCGGAGTCCCGCCCGGTCCAGGCCGTGTCCACCCTCCCGAACGCGGCCGCCGCCGAGGACGACGTACGTCTCGGCACGGTGCTGCGCGACGGACGGTTCATGGGCGTCGTCGGTCTGTCGTTCGTGATCGCCCTGATCTTCCAGCAGGGTTACGTGGGGCTGCCGGTGGCCATGGGGACCGACGGGTTCAGCAGCTCCGACTTCGGTACGGCGGTCGCCGTCAACGGCGTCCTCATCGTGGTGCTGCAGATCCCGGTCACCCGGTTCATCCAGAGCCGCGACCCGCGCCGGCTGCTCATCGTGTCGTCGCTGCTCGCCGGGTACGGATTCGGGCTGACGGCCTTCGCCGGCTCGGTCGCGGTCTACGCGCTGACCATCTGCGTCTGGACCGTCGCCGAGATCGTCAACGCGCCCGTGCAGAACGGTCTGGTCGTCCAGCTCTCACCGGCCCACGGGCGGGGCCGCTACCAGGGCATGTACACCCTGTCGTGGTCGGCCGCCGCGCTCGTCGCCCCGCTGATGTCCGGCGTGGTGATCGACCACTTCGGCGCCGGCTGGCTGTGGGGGACGTGCGCGGTCCTGGGCACCGTGGCGGCGCTCGGTTACTGGCTGCTGATGCGGAGCCTGCCGCAGGACGGCACGGCGGCGGCCCCCGCGGTCGTCAGCGGACCCACCGCGGCCGAGGAGGGCGCCGGTCCCGAGCCCGCCGTGGAGCGGGCGGGCTGACCAGGGACAGGGTGCGGGGCGCCCCGCGCGGAACGGTCCGCGCGGGGCGCCCCTGTCGCTGCGCGCGCCCGTCAGCCGGAGCAGCCGCCGCACTGGCACGGCGCGCCGGACTGGCAGCCGCACCCGCAGCCCGATCCGCAGCCGCAGGCGCCGACGACGCCCCGGTGCGCGGCGCCGGCGGGTGTCTCCTGCTGGGGTCCGGTCGTGGGGGAATCGGCCATGGTTCCTCCTCAAGGTGTACGACAGGGCCGTGCGCCCGCACGGGGCCCACGGCCGGGGCGTACGGAAAGGTCGTGCCGCCCCACCCCATTGCATGCCCACCCGGGCGGGCGCATCAACGGCGCACACGCGCAGGAACACATGTGCGCGTCTCCGCCCTGCTACGCGCCGTCCACCGGCGTCGGCTGCTGGATCTCGTCCGCGTGCTCGCCCGTCACCAGGTAGACGACGCGCTTGGCCACCGACACGGCGTGGTCGGCGAACCGCTCGTAGTAGCGGCCGAGCAGCGTCACGTCGACGGCCGTCTCGATGCCGTGCTTCCAGCGGTCGTCCATCAGGTGCTGGAACAGGGTGCGGTGCAGCAGGTCCATCTCGTCGTCGTCCTGCTCCAGCTGGAGCGCCAGGTCGACGTCCTTGGTGATGATCACCTCGGCCGCCTTGGCCATCAGGCGCTGCGCGAGCTGGCCCATCTCCAGGATGGTGGCGTGCAGGTCGTCCGGGACCGCCTTCTGCGGGAAGCGCAGCCGGGCCAGCTTGGCGACGTGCTGGGCGAGGTCGCCCGCGCGCTCCAGGTCGGCGCTCATCCGCAGCGAGGTGACCACGATCCTGAGGTCGGTCGCCACCGGCTGCTGGCGGGCCAGCAGCGCGATGGCCCTGGCCTCCAGGTCGTGCTGGAGGTCGTCGACCTTCTGGTCCGCGGCGATCACGGTCTCCGCCAGCTTGAGATCGGCGTCGAGCATGGACGTCGTCGCCCGGCCGATCGCCGATCCGACGAGCCGGGCCATCTCGACCAGCCCCTCGCCGATCGAGTCGAGTTCCTCGTGGTACGCGTCACGCATGGGATGTCCCTCTCCAGTCCTAAACCGAGGCCGGGGCCAGCTCTGAACCCCACCGTGCCACCGTGACGGCCGTACGCGTCGGGTTCCGACCGGCCAAGTGAACCGGCGCTTGCCCCTCGGTGAACTCTGGGCGACGAGTGTTCGGACAGGCACTCGGACGGCTGGGAGAGTGTCCGTGGAGCCGCATAACCTGGAGGCATGGACGTGAACGCGGCGGTCGCCGCAGCTGCAGCGATCGCCGGAGTGTGTACCGGCGTGATCGCGATGCTGGCGTTCCGCTGGAGCGAGCGCGACCAGAAGAAGCCCACGCGTACGTCTCTGCGGCCCGACAGCGGTGCCCCCCTGCCCCCCGGGGTCGACACGGTCCTGTCCGTGCTCAGCTCCTCCGCGGTCGTGCTCGACGAGAGCGACAGCGTCGTCAAGGCCAGCTCCGCCGCGTACGCGCTGGGGCTGGTCAGGGGAGGTCGGCTCGCCGTCGAGCCGATGCTGAACATGGCGAGGGACACCCGGCGCGACGGGGAGATACGACAGGTCGAACTGGACCTGCCCCGGCGCGGCACCGGCCGGGGCGAGGCCCTCGCGGTCTCCGCCCGGGTCGCCCCGCTGGGCTCCCGGCTGGTGCTGCTGCTGGTCGAGGACCTCACCGAGGCCCGCCGCATCGAAGCGGTCCGGCGCGACTTCGTCGCCAATGTCAGCCATGAGCTCAAGACCCCGACCGGTGCCCTGTCCCTGCTCTCGGAGGCCGTCATGGACGCCTCCGACGACCCGGAGGCGGTGGAACGGTTCGCGGGCCGGATGCAGATAGAGGCGACCCGGCTCACCAACCTCGTGCAGGAGCTCATCGACCTCTCCCGGGTGCAGAACGACGACCCGCTGGAGGACGCCGAACCGGTCCGGGTGGACGAGCTGGTCGCCGAGGCCATCGACCGCTGCCGGCAGCAGGCAGGCTCCAAACAGATCACCATGGCCGCCGGCGGCACCGCCGAGCTCCGCATATGGGGCAACCGGGGCCAGCTCGCCGCCGCGCTCGGCAACCTCGTCGAGAACGCCGTCAACTACAGCCCCGCCCGCACCCGCGTCGGCATCGCCGTCCGCCGGGTGGTCGTACCCGGCGGGGACGAGATCGAGATCGCCGTGACCGACCAGGGCCTCGGCATCTCCGAGAAGGACCGGGAACGGGTCTTCGAACGCTTCTACCGCGTCGACCCGGCCCGCTCCCGCGCCACCGGTGGCACCGGCCTCGGCCTCGCCATCGTCAAGCACGTGGCCGCCTCGCACGGCGGGGAGGTCACCGTCTGGAGCTCGGAGGGACAGGGCTCCACCTTCACCCTGCGGCTGCCCGAAGCGGGCTCCGCACGGGACCGGGACCGCACATCCGGCGGCCCCCTCATCGTCAACGGCGACGAGGCGTCCTACCCGGACGCCGCACCCGACACCTTTGATTCATTCCCTGCCCCGGAGGCTCTTCCGTGACCCGAGTGCTTGTCGTCGAGGATGAGGAATCCTTCAGCGACGTCCTGTCCTACATGCTCCGTAAGGAAGGCTTCGAGGTCGCCATCGCGGCCACCGGACCCGACGGCCTGGACGAGTTCGAGCGCAACGGCGCCGACCTCGTCCTGCTCGACCTGATGCTGCCCGGCCTGCCCGGTACGGAGGTCTGCCGGCAGCTGCGCAGCAGGTCCAACGTCCCCGTGATCATGGTCACCGCCAAGGACAGCGAGATCGACAAGGTCGTCGGCCTGGAAATAGGGGCCGACGACTATGTGACCAAGCCGTTCTCCTCGCGCGAGCTCGTCGCCCGCATCCGCGCGGTGCTGCGCCGCCGCGGGGAGCCGGAGGAGGTCACTCCGGCCGCGCTGGAGGCCGGACCGGTGCGGATGGACGTGGACCGTCACGTCGTCACGGTCTCCGGCGGCAAGGTCGACCTGCCGCTGAAGGAGTTCGACCTGCTGGAGATGCTGCTGCGCAACGCCGGCCGGGTGCTGACCCGGATGCAGCTGATCGACCGGGTCTGGGGCGCGGACTACGTGGGCGACACCAAGACGCTCGACGTCCACGTGAAGCGGCTGCGCGCCAAGATCGAGCCGGACCCGGGAGCGCCGCGCTTCCTGGTGACGGTGCGGGGCCTGGGGTACAAGTTCGAGCCGTAAACCGGCCCGGACAGGGCGGCAGATGTGGCTGAGGCGCCTCCCGGCCCGGGAGGCGCCTCAGCCACATCTGCGTGTCGTGCGGGGTGCGGTCAGCCCGGCTGCTGCGAGTCGGACGCCGCGTCGGTCGGGGTGGTGGTGCCGCTCTCCGAGGCCGTGGCGGAGGGGCTGCCGGTCGAGGCGCCCGGGGTCTCCGCCGCGGAACCGGTCGGCGTCGCTTCAGGCGACTTCGCCGGCTTCTTCGGGGTCTCCGGCAGCGAGCTGGGGCCGAAGTCCTTGAAGAAGCCGGTGGCGGGCACGACGGAAGCGCCGAGCGTGATGTCGCCGGTCCGGCCGAACTTGAAGACCAGCGGCTGCACGTTGCCGCTCTGCGTGGCCTCGCTGCCGTTCTCGATCACGGCCGAGGCGTTGCCCTTGCCGCCGAGGACCACCCGGCCGCCGGCCGGTACGACGACCGGTCCCGAGCCCTTGGCGGCGTGCAGCTGCACGGAGCCGCTGCTGCCCGTCAGGGTGATGGCGTCGAGGGTCTCCGCCTCGGACCCGTTGTTGAACACCGTGGCGCTGACCACGGCCGGGCCCTTGGCGCCCTGCTCCGGCTGGGCGATCACGTTGGCGTTCTGGATCTTGATGTCGCCGGACGACGTGGCGGCGTTGTCAGGCCTGACTTCGAGCGTCTGCGCGTTCTTTCCGGCCCCGCACGCGGAGAGCGCGGCGATCGAGAACACGATGGCAGTGGCGGCGAGGGCGCCGTGTCGAAGGCTGCGGCTCACGGCGGCGGCATCTCCTTGAACGAGCGGACTTACGGACGGGGTCGGGCAAGCGGTGTAAAGCTGCCCTAAGGCTGTGTCAGGCGCCAGGTTACCGAGCCGCCCTCTCCGCCTCGCACCCGACCCGCCCCTGGCGGACCAGGGGATCGCGGGCGTCGGACGCGAGACCATTCGCACGTTGTTCACATAAGGCACTCGATCACGTGCCTGACTCGTGCTTGATCGCGTGCTTGATCACGTGCTTGATGACGCGCTTGCTCACGTGCCTGATGACGCGCTTGATCAATTCCCGCGCACTTCGCCCCGCGCTTCGCGCCGCTGTTCAGCCACTGTTCAAGGGGGAGTGGCGCATTCATTGCACATAATCCCCACGGCGTCCGGCGTTGATCAATTTTATTGGCCACCAGTACCGTCACCGGAACTTACCGCCGTACGGGTGATCGATCTTCGAACGGAGTAGGGAATGTTCATCATCCGGAACCCGGCAAAACGGGACGTCTCGTCACTTCCGAGGGGGTTCCGGTAGGTGTAACGTCCGCGTTTCTCCTCGCCCGCACAGCGCCTCCGACCTGCGAATACCGTCCCCAGCAAGCCTTCCGCAGCACGTCCGTGTCGCAGTTGTCAAGCCCTGAGATATGCCCTGACCTGCGAAAACGCCATTCAGGAGAAGCTGTTCTCGTGTTACTCTTGATAGCCACGGAAGGGGTACCTGTCACATGACGTTCAAGGTTGGCGACACCGTGGTCTATCCCCATCACGGGGCCGCGCTGATCGAGGCTATCGAAACTCGCCAGATCAAAGGCGTGGACAAGACCTACTTGGTGCTCAAGGTCGCTCAGGGCGACTTGACGGTGCGTGTACCGGCGGACAATGCGGAGTTCGTAGGTGTGCGCGACGTAGTCGGGCAGGAAGGGCTGGACCGGGTCTTCGAGGTGCTGCGCGCGCCGTATGCCGAGGAGCCGACGAACTGGTCCCGACGCTACAAGGCAAATCTCGAGAAGCTCGCATCCGGCGATGTCATCAAGGTCGCGGAAGTGGTTCGCGACCTGTGGCGTCGTGAGCGCGAGCGTGGACTCTCCGCAGGTGAGAAGCGCATGCTCGCCAAGGCTCGCCAGATCCTGGTGAGTGAGCTCGCTCTCGCGGAGAACACGAACGAGGACAAGGCCGAGGCTCTTCTCGACGAGGTCCTCGCGTCCTGAACCGGATCGCACCGGTCATAAATAATGTGCCGCGGTGCCCGCTGACCAGCCGTATTCACGGTGTGTCGTCGGGCGCTGCGGCATGTCCGGATGCGACATGACCCGTGCCACCTGGGCAGCACCCCGGTCGGCGGACGCCTGCGGACGGCGCGCCCCGACGAGCGGAGTGCCTGGTCCGGCGAGCGGCCTGCGTGGCCCGACGAACCCGGATGTTCTCTCCGATACGCCGATGCGTTGGCCTCAGCGACGATCCCCCGGTACTTTGCTCGCGATCTTGTGAAGTCGACGTGTGAGGCCGATCCCGAGCGGCCGGGGCGGTACCCGTCTCGCCCGGGGTCACGGAAAGGGTCCCGGTCGAGTCATGGCGCAGCGCCCGGCTCGCTTGTGGCCATACCCACGTCGGCCGTGGAGACAAACATGCCGATGCTTCGGAGTGCAACCGATGTCTGATCAATCGCGTCCCTACCGCACCGCCGCCGTGATTCCCGCGGCCGGCCGCGGCGTACGGCTCGGCCCGGGCGCCCCCAAGGCGCTCCGCGCGCTGGGCGGGACGCCCATGCTCATCCACGCCGTACGGGCCATGGCGGCTTCCCGCCATGTGTCCCTGGTCGTGGTCGTCGCACCGCCGGACGGAGCGCCCGAGGTGAGGAACCTGCTCGACGAGCACGCCCTGCCCGAGCGCACCGATTTCCTCGTCGTGCCCGGCGGCGGGACCCGTCAGGAGTCGGTGAAGCTCGGGCTCGACGTGCTGCCCGCCGATGTCCGTGCCGTCCTCGTCCACGACGCGGCCCGCCCGCTCGTGCCCGTCGACACGGTGGACGCGGTGATCGAGGCAGTACGGGACGGGGCGCCCGCCGTCGTTCCCGCGCTGCCGCTCGCCGACACCGTCAAGGAGGTCGAGCCCGGTGCGCCGGGGGAGCCCGAACCGGTGCTCTCCACTCCGGTACGGGCCCGGCTGCGCGCGGTGCAGACCCCGCAGGGCTTCGACCGCGCCACTCTCGTACGCGCCCACGAGGAGGTCGCTCTCAACGGTGAGGGCGCGACCGACGACGCGGGCATGGTCGAGCAGCTCGGGGCGCCCGTCGTGGTCGTACCCGGGCACGAAGAGGCATTCAAGGTGACCCGGCCGCTGGACCTGGTCCTGGCCGAGGCGGTTCTCGCACGCAGGAGGGCGAACGATGGCTTCTGAGGTATCCGAGATCGCAGGGGGCGCAGCGGCGCGCCCCGCGCCCGTGATCCCGCTCGTCGGGATCGGCACCGACATCCACGCCTTCGAGGAGGGCCGTGAGCTGTGGTGTGCGGGCCTCCTGTGGGAGGGCGAGGGCTCCGGTCTCGCCGGCCACTCCGACGCCGACGTGGTCGCGCACGCCGCGTGCAACGCGCTCTTCTCGGCCGCCGGCCTCGGCGACCTCGGGCAGCACTTCGGCACCGGGCGCCCCGAGTGGTCCGGCGCCGCGGGCGTCACGCTGCTGACCGAGGCGGCCAGGATCGTCCGGTCCGAGGGCTTCGAGATCGGCAACGTGGCCGTCCAGGTCGTCGGCGTACGGCCGAAGATCGGCAAGCGGCGCGACGAGGCGCAGAAGGTCCTCTCCGCCGCCGTCGGCGCACCGGTCTCCCTCTCCGCCGCCACCTCCGACGGGCTCGGCTTCACCGGGCGTGGCGAGGGCATCGCCGGTATCGCGACGGCCCTGGTCTACCGCACCGGCTGAGCCGCGCGAAGTCCGCAGTCCCGGCGCCGACGGGCCCCGGTCGGGCGGCCCGGGGCCCGCGACCTTGTTGCACATCAGTTGCACGTACGCTGATACGGCAATGATGTGACGCGGCAAGGGACGGTGAAGCTCCGGGATGAGCACGACGACGATCGCTCCGGTACGGGCCGACCTCGACGGGTACGTCCTGCGCACCGCCGGTCCGGCGGACATCGGCGGGGCCCGGGCCGTCATGCTCGACACCGTCTACCGCGACCTGCGCTCCGGCTACGTACCGCGCTGGCACGCCGACATCATCGACCCCGAGGCTGCCTATCTGCGCCCCGCGCGCTGCACGCTGCTGGTGGCCGAGCGCGACGGCGAGATCGTCGCGACGGGCGCGGTGCGGGACCGGGGGCCGCAGGCGCCGCCCAATCCGCAGTGGGTCGCGGACCGCTTCCCGCCCGGCACCACCGCCCAGCTCTGCCGGATCTACGTCGCGCCCGAGCACCGCAGGCACGGGCTCGCGCGCCGGATGGTGGGCGAGCTCCTCGACTTCGTCGCACGGACCGGCGGCTACGAGGCGGTCTATCTGCACACCGACCCGGCCGTGCCGGGCGCCGAACCGTTCTGGCGGTCGCTGGCGCGGGAGGTGTGCGACGAGCGCGCGCTGCCCGACGGCGGTCAGGGCATCGTCCACTTCGAGCTGCCGCTGCCGGGGTTCGCGGACCGTGAAGGCGCCACCCCCTCTTCTGAATGACAATCGTTTTCATATAAGGTCGTTGCCATGCCCACGCCCCGACGCCGTCGCTCCGTGCTGCCGCTGACCCTGTCCGCGACCGCCCTCCTCGTCCCGCTCGCCACCGCCTGCTCCGGCGGCACCTCCGACGGCGCGGCGGACGGCGGGAAACGCCTCCGGGTCGTTATGGCCTTCCCGCCCGCCCAGGCGATGTCCCCCTACGGCGACGACGCCGTCACCCTCAGCCGCCTCGCGGTCATCGAGGGCCTCACCACCCTCGGCCGCGACGGAACGGCCGAGCCCGCACTCGCCGCCTCCTGGAAGCGCGACAGCGCGAAGGAATGGACCTTCACCCTCCGCAAGGCCACCTTCCAGGACGGCACCAAGGTCGACCCGGCCGCCGTAGTCCGCTCGCTGACGGCAGCCGACAAGGCGTCGCCCAAGCCCCGCGTCCTGTCCGACACCGGCCTCACCGCCACGGCACGGGGCGCCGACACCGTACGGATCGTCACCGACGAGGCCGACCCGCTGCTGCCCCAGCGCCTCGCCAACCCCTCCCTCACGATCCTGTCCGCCGCCGCCTACGCCGGCGCCAAGGCCGACCCGGCCGGACACGCCACCGGCCCCTTCACGCTCGCCGCCGTCAAGGGCGCCGTCAGCGCCACCCTGGAACGCAACGACACCTACTGGGGCGCCGTGGCCAAGGCCCCCGGCGTCGACGTCACCTTCGTCGCCGACGGCACCGCCCGCGCCAACGCCCTGCGCACCGAGGCCGTCGACGTCGCCGAGTACGTACCGATCTCCCAGACATCCCTCCTCGGCGACGGGCTCGTCCACGAGTTCCCCTCCGCCCGCACCAACGGTCTCTCCCTCAACACCGAGCACGGCGTCTTCGCCGACCCCGCGATGCGCGCCGCGGCCCGCGAGGCCATCGACTCCAAGGCCCTCGTCAAGGCCGTCTACGAAGGCCGCGCCGACGCCGCACAGGGCCTCCTCGGCCCCGGCGTCACCTGGGCCGCCGACGCCCGCACCACCCCCGTCGACCGGGCGAAGGCGGCGGACAAGGCACAGGTCGCGAAGACGAAGGAGATCGTCCTCGCCACGTACACCAACCGGCCCGAGCTCCCCGAAGTCGCCACCGTCGTCCAGCAGCAGCTCACCGCCCGCGGCTTCACCGTCAAGCAGGTCGTCCGCGACTACGCCCAGCTGGAGGCCGACGCACTCGCCGGGAAGTACGACGCCTTCATCCAGGCCCGCAACACCCTCCTGGACACCGCCGACCCGGTCTCCTACCTCGCCTCCGACTTCACCTGCGACGGCAGCTTCAACATCTCCCAGCTCTGCGACGAGCGCGTCGACGCCGACGTGAACAAGGCCGCCGCGACCGCCGGGACCGACGCCCGCCACACCGCCGCCGCGCGCGCCGAGGCCGACGTCCTCGGCACCGACGCCCTCGTACCGCTCCTTCACGAACGCTTCGTCCAGGGCTACGACGACAGCCGCGTCCAGGGCGTCTCCCTCGACCCCTTGGAACGCACCCTCATCACCGCAGACACCCGCCTCGGATGACCCGGTGAAGCACCTGGCCGGCCGCCTCACCGCACTCCTCGCGGTCGTCGCCGTCATCGGACTGCTGCCCCGCCTGACCCGCACCGATCCCGCCCTCACGATCCTGCACGCCCGCTACGCCGACCGGCCGCCGACCACCGAGACACTCGAAGCCATCCGCGCCGAGACCGGCCTCGACGGCTCCCCCCTCCACCTCCTCGGCGACTGGTTGGCCGGACTCCTGCGCGGCGACCTCGGCACCTCCTGGGTCTCCGGACAGCCCGTCACCCCCGACGCGATATCCGCCCTCGGCGTCTCCCTCACCCTCATGGGCGCCTCCCTCGCCGTCGCCCTCCTGGTCGCCGCGGCCCTCGCTGCCCGCACCCTGCGCCGCGGAGCACGCCACCGGAACGTCACCGCCGGAGCCGGCACCGGCGCCGCCGTCCTCGCCGCCCTCCCCGAATTCCTCATCGCCGCCGTGCTCGCCGCGGTCGTCGCCGTCCGGCTCGACTGGCTCCCCGCACTCGGCTGGGGCACCCCCGAACAGACCGTGCTGCCCGCCCTCGCCATGGGCATCCCCGCCGGCGCCCTCCTCGGCCGGCTCCTGGACGACGCACTGCCCGCCGCGTTCGCCGAACCCTGGGCCCGCGCCGCCACCGCCTCCGGCCTCCCCGGACACCGCACCGCACGCCACGCCCTGCGCCGCACCCTGCCCGGCCTGCTGCCCCAGCTCGGCATGGTCGTCGTCGGGCTCACCGGCGGAGCTGTCGCCGTAGAAACCCTCTACGCCATCCCCGGACTCGGCGGCACCGCCCTGGCCGCCGCCCTCGCCCAGGACCTCCCCGTCCTCCAGGCCTGCGTCCTGCTCCTGCTGCTCCTCGGCACCGCCGCCGGACTCACCGCCCGCCTCGCCTCCCGCGCCCTGCTCGGCCCCGCCCTCGACGACGGCGCCCTGCCCGCCCTCGTCCCGCCCGCCGCCCGCGCACGCCGGTCCCTGATCACCGGCGCACTCCTCCTCGCCGCACTCTTCGCCGCCGTCACCCTCGCCGGCCTCCTGCGCGACCCGCTCCACATCGACGCCGCCGCCCGCCTCGCCGGCCCCTCCACCGCCCACCCCCTCGGCACGGACTCCCTCGGCCGCGACATCCTCGCCCGCCTCGGACACGGAGCCGCCCGCACCGTCCTCACCGCCCTTGCCGTCTCCGCCGCCACCCTGCTGCTCGGCCTCGCCCTCGGAGCCGTACGCGCCGGAGCCCTCACCGAGACCGCCAACGCGCTGCCCGCGATCCTCACCGGCCTCGTCGTCGCCGGTATCGCGGGACCCGGCCCCTGGAGCGCCGCAGCCGCCGTCACCGCCGTCGCCTGGGCGCCCCTCGCCGCCCACACCGCCGCCCTGTACAGCCAGGAACGCGCCGCCCCCCACCTCGCCGCCGCCCGCGCACTCGGCGCCGGACGGCTCCACCTGCTGCGCCGCCACCTCCTGCCCGGCGTCCTGCCCCCCGTCCTTCGCCACGCCGCCCTGCGCATCCCCGCCATCGCCCTGGCCCTCGCCTCCCTCGGCTTCCTCGGCCTCGGCACCGAACCCCCCTCACCCGAATGGGGGCGCATGCTCTCCGAAAACCTCCCCTACGCCGAACGCGCCCCCTGGTCCGTCCTCGCCCCCGCAGCCGCCCTCGCCGTCCTCGGCGCCCTCGCCGCCCTCACGGCAGCGGCCGTACGAGGCGCCGGAGCCCGGAAGCGCACCGGATGAGCACCGCCACCCCCTACCTCCGCCTCCTCACCACCACCCAGTTCGCCTTCAACACCGGCTTCTACGCCGTCCTGCCCTACCTCGCCACCCACCTCGGCACCGGCCTCGGCATGACCGGCTGGCTCGTCGGCCTCGTCCTGGGCCTGCGCACCTCAGAGGGACCGGCGATTGGGGGGCGGCGTCGCGGGGCTGGGCACGCACATCTGCTGCGTTGTCGTCAATCAACAACGCTCCGCGTTGCCTCAATCCTCCGCCTTGCAGCTGCACGCACCCAGCCCCGCTCCTTCTTCCGCCCCCCAATCGCCGGTCCCTCTTAGCCAGCAAGGCCTCTTCGTCATCGGCGGCGCCCTCACCGACCGCTACGGCCCCCGCCCCGTCGTCCTCACCGGCTGTCTCCTGCGCATAGCCGGCTTCGGCTGGCTCGCCTTCGCCGACTCCACCGCCACCGTCATCGGCGCCGTCCTGCTCACCGGATTCGCCGCCGCCCTCTTCTCGCCCGCCGTCGAATCCGAAACCGCCCGCGAAGCCGTCCGGCACGAACAGCACACCGGCACCCCACGCGCCCACGTACTCGCCCGGTTCTCCGCAGCCGGACAGGCCGGCGCCTTCCTCGGCCCCCTCCTCGGCTCCCTGCTGCTCCTCCTCGACGGCGGCTTCCGTGGCACCTGCCTCGCCGGCGTCCTCGTCTTCGTCGCGGTCCTCGCCGGACACGCCCGGCTGATGCCGCACCGGGCGCCCGTGACCCGTACGGGCCAGTCGCGGGGAGCCGTGCGCGAGGTCTTCGGCAACCGACCGTTCCTGCTGCTCTGCCTCACGTACAGCAGCTACCTCGTCGCGTACAACCAGCTCTACCTCTCCCTCCCCGCCGAGGTGCAGCGCGCCACCGGCTCGCAGGCAGCCCTCGGCTGGCTCTTCGCGCTCTCCTCCCTGCTCGTCGTCTGCGCCCAGCTGCCCCTGACCCGCTGGTCCGCACACCGGCTCGCCCCGCGCACCGCCCTCGTCACCGGGCTCGCCACCGTCGCCGCCGGATTCGCCGCCGTACCCCTGACACCGGCCGGGCCCGCCGGACTGCTGCCCTGCGCCGCCCTCGTCGTCCTCCTCACCCTCGGCCAGATGCTCCTCGTGCCCGCCGCCCGCGGACTCGTACCCGACCTCGTCGACGACCGGCACCTGGGCCTCGCCACCGGAGCGCTCTCCTCCGTCTCCGGCCTCGCCGTACTCGGCGGCAGCGCCGCCACCGGCGCCCTCCTCGACGCCCCCGCACCCCTGCGCTGGGCCGCCCTCGCCGCCATTCCCCTCACCGGCGCCGTCCTCGCACTCACCCTTCCGGAGGGCGCGGACGGGAAGCGGGGAGGAGGAGGCCGGGTTGGGATAGGCGTAGAAGCATCACCGACCCGCTCAGGAGGACGTACGCCATGACCGCCGCACTCTCCGAAGAACTCAAGGCGCTGCTCGACACCCCGGTCTTCGTGACCGTCGCCACCATCCAGCCCGACGGCAGCCCCCAGGTGTCCCCGGTCTGGGTGAAACGGGACGGCGACGACGTCCTCATCTCCACCACCACCGGCCGCCGCAAGGAACAGAACCTCGCCCGCGACCCCCGCGTCTCCGTCGTCGTCCAGCCCTTCGACGCCCCGTACACCTACGCCGAGATCCGCGGCACCGCCACCCTCACCACCGAAGGCGGCCAGGAACTCATCGACGAGCTGTCCCTGAAGTACACCGGCAAGAAGTACGCCGACTTCAACCCCACCTCCGGGGACGACGACCCCCGCGTCGTCGTCCGGATCACCCCCCGTAAGGTCGTCGGACGCATCTGAGCCGCCCCGGACGATCACCCGTTACGGCTCCGGGCCGGCCGGAGCCATAACAACTCTCCACGCAATCCCCCAAGGGGTCGCGGGGCACTGGTGCGCGCCCACTACCCTTGAGTCGTGACTATTCGCCTGTACGACACCAGCGCCCGGCAGATCCGTGACTTCGTCCCGCTCACAGCGGGCTGCGTCTCGATCTACCTCTGTGGCGCTACTGTCCAGGCCGCCCCGCACATCGGGCACATCAGGTCCGGACTGAACTTCGACATCATGCGCCGCTGGTTCGCCTACCGCGGCTACGGCGTGACGTTCGTCCGGAACGTCACCGACATCGACGACAAGATCATCAAGAAGTCGGCCGAACAGGGCCGCCCCTGGTGGGCCATCGGCTACGAGAACGAGCGCGCGTTCAACGACGGCTACGACGCGCTCGGCTGCCTGCCGCCCACGTACGAGCCCCGCGCCACCGGTCACATCACCGAGATGATCGAGATGATGCGCGGCCTCATCGAGCGCGGACACGCCTACGCGGCCGACGGGAACGTCTACTTCGACGTCCGCTCGTTCCCCGGCTACCTGGAGCTCTCCAACCAGGACCTGGACGACCTGCGCCAGCCCTCCGGCGACAACGAGACCGGCAAGCGCGACAAGCGCGACTTCGCCATGTGGAAGGCGTCCAAGCCCGGCGAGCCCAGCTGGGAGACCCCCTGGGGCCGCGGCCGCCCCGGCTGGCACCTCGAATGCTCCGCCATGGCGCACAAGTACCTCGGCACCGCTTTCGACATCCACGGCGGCGGCATCGACCTGATCTTCCCCCACCACGAGAACGAGATCGCCCAGGCCAAGGCCTACGGCGACGACTTCGCGAAGTACTGGGTGCACAACGGCTGGGTCACCATGGCCGGCGAGAAGATGTCGAAGTCGCTCGGCAACTCCGTCCTCGTCAGCGACATGGTCAAGGCCTGGCGCCCCATCGTGCTGCGCTACTACCTCGGCACCCCGCACTACCGGTCGATGATCGAGTACAGCGAGGAAGCCCTGCGCGAGGCGGAGTCCGCCTTCGCGCGCATCGAGGGCTTCGTCCAGCGCGTCACCGAGAAGGCCGGCGAGACCGTCGCCCCCGCCACCGAGGTGCCGCCCGCCTTCGCCGAGGCGATGGACGACGACCTGGGCGTCCCGCAGGCCCTCGCGATCATCCACACCACGGTGCGCCAGGGGAACTCCGCCCTCGCCGCCGACGACAAGGAAGCCGCGGTGGCCCGCCTCGCCGAGGTCCGTGCCATGCTCGGGGTACTGGGTCTCGACCCGCTCGACGACCACTGGGCCGGGGAGAGCGACCGGGGCGACGACCTCCACGGCGTCGTCGACACGCTCGTACGGCTCGTCCTCGACCAGCGCCAGTCCGCACGCGAGCGCAAGGACTGGACCGCGGCCGACGCCATCCGCGACCAGCTCAACCAGTCCGGGCTCGTCATCGAGGACAGCCCCACCGGACCACGGTGGACACTCGGCCCGCGCCAGTAGTCCTCCCAAGTGCCGCCCGGCCCGCCGGGCGGCACACTTTCACTTATACGTACGCACGTCTGAAGCAACGAAACAGGTAGGTCATGGCCGGGAACAGCCAGCGCAAGAACCGCCGCACGTCCAACAAGAAGGGCATGCAGGTCGGCAGCGGTGGCCAGCGTCGCCGTGGCCTCGAAGGCCGGGGACCGACGCCGCCCGCCGAGGACCGCAAGAAGCACAAGAAGAACCGCATGGCCACCGCCAAGGCCAAGCAGGCCGCCAGCCGCCGCCCCGCCCCCCGGCGCGGCGGCGTCAAGGGCACCTCCGAAATGGTCGTCGGCCGCAACCCCGTCTTCGAGGCCCTGCGCGACGGCGTGCCCGCCACCACGCTGTACGTCCAGCAGTACATCGACAACGACGAGCGCGTCCGCGAAGCCCTCCAGCTCGCCGGCGCACGCGGCAACATCAACCTGATGGAAGCCCCGCGCCCCGAGCTCGACCGCATGACGAACGGCCTCAACCACCAGGGCCTCGTCCTCCAGGTCCCGCCCTACGAGTACGCGGACCCGCAGGACCTCACCGCCGCCGCGTACGACAACGGCCAGGACCCCCTCATCGTCGCCCTCGACGGCGTCACCGACCCGCGCAACCTCGGCGCGATCGTCCGCTCCGTCTCCGCGTTCGGCGGCCACGGCGTGGTCGTGCCCGAGCGCCGCGCCGCCGGTATGACCGCCGGGGCGTGGAAGTCCTCCGCCGGCACCGCCGCCCGCACGCCCGTCTCCCGGGTCACCAACCTGACCCGCGCGCTCGAGGCGTACAAGAAGGAAGGCATCGCGATCGTCGGCCTCGCCGCCGACGGCGAGCACACCGTCGAGGACCTCGAAGCCCTCGGCGGCCCCGTCGTCATCGTCATCGGCAGCGAGGGCAAGGGCCTCGGCCGCCTCGTCGGCGAGACCTGCGACTACCGCGTCCGCATCTCCATGCCGGGCGGCGCCGAGTCGCTCAACGCCGGCGTCGCCGCCGGCATCGTGATGTACGAGGTCGCGCGCCGCCGCGCCTGATCCACGGACGGTCCTGCGGCCCCGCGGAGGGCCCGCAGGACCACCCGCACGGGCGGCGGCCGACCGGGAACCACGGGGCCCGCCGGGGGCGCATCACGACGCACGCACGCCCCGGCGCACCCCGCCACCACCTGTTGACGGGCCTCGGACACTTCGACACCGTCAAGGCAGTGTCCTAAACACACATCACTCGGTTAGATGAGTGTGGACACCAGAACGCCTCGGTTCGACGAACAACCCGCCCTGAGCATGACCAAGGTGGACTGCGACCCCGCGCAGGTCATCGTCAACCACGCCAGCTTCCGGGTGCAGCTCGCCCCCGGCCAGCGCGCACGGCTGCGGGGAGTGGCTGCCGGCGCACCCAGGATCCCCGCCATGAGCGGCACCGGAGCCGGACGCGGCCGACGTGCCCCCGTCGTGTGGAGCGGCAAGTCCGCCCCCGGCGACCCCGGCGCCGGCGGACTCCTCCAGGCCGTACGGAACTCCACCGCGGGCCGGCCCGACACCGTGTACGACCCCTACGAGCCGTACGCCTCCTACGAGTTCGACAGCGGACACGGCGGCTCCGGCACCCAGGTCGTGTCGCGCCTCGAAGAGACCCAGCCCAACCCCGTCATCACCGCACCGCACCAGCCACGCCGCCCCGGTGGCCCGCTGCTGCCCCCCATGCGCCAGGCCGTCGGCGCCTACGACCCCGTCGAGCCCGGCCCGTACGGCAGGGACGGCTACGACCAGGACGCCTACGACGGCGACGACATCACCGACAGCCGCGACCGGCGCACCAGCAGCGACAACGTCCGGCACGCGTACTACCCGGGCCGCCGCATGAACCTCGGCGTCGTCCTCCTGCCCATGCGCGTCTTCCTCGGCTTCATCTCCATCTACGCCGGCATGGGCAAACTCTGCGACCCCGTCTACTTCGACGGCGGCGACCGCGGCTCCATGGTCAAGTGGCTGACCTCGCTCCACCCCTGGGCACTCGCCGAACCGCTGCGCGACTTCGCCCTCTCCCACCCCGTCGGCGCCGGCCTCACCATCGCCTTCCTCCAGGTCGTCGTCGGCGTCCTCACCGTCCTCGGCCTCTGGCAACGCGTCGCCGCCTCCATCGGCGCCCTCCTGTCCGCCGCCCTCCTCGTCACCGTCAGCTGGCGCACCGTCGCCGTCTACGACGCGCCCGACATCATCTACCTCGCCGCCTGGAGCCCCCTGATCATCGCGGGCGCCCCCGTCTACTCCGTCGACGGACGCCTCGCCGGCGAGGCCTGGCGCAAGCTCGGCCCCCGCTCCGAGATCTGGGAACTCCGCCGCCGCGTCCTGCGCCGCGGCGCCGTCGTCGCCACCGTCGTCGTCGGCCTCACCCTCCTCATCGGCTCCATGCTCGGCGGCGCCGTCCGCTCCACCGAGGTCGTCACCGTCCCCGGCCCGAACGGCGTCCCCACCAACCAGCTCCCCGGCAGCCCGCTCCCCGAGAAGTCCCACCGCGGCAAGGCCTCCCACACCCCCGCCGGCCAGGACCCCACCCCCTCCCGCACCACCGCACCCCGCACCCCCTCCGCCAACGCCTCCACCCCCACCACGGACAGCGTCCGCGAGTCCGGCCAGGCAGCCGGCGCCGGACAGCCCAGCCAGACCCAGGGCACCGGACAGAGCACTCCGCAGCAGACCACCCCCCAGCAGCCCCCCTCCAGCAGCTCCGGCCCCAGCTCCTCCGGCCCCAGCGGCGGCTCCACCACCGGCGGCACGGACCCCGGCACCGGCTCCACGGGCGGCTCCACCGGAGGTGGCGGCGGCGGTGGCCGCAACCCCATCGGTGGCCTCCTCGGCTGACCCTCACCGGCACGGCCGGCACGGCGAAGGGGCGGACACCGGAAACGATTCCGGTGTCCGCCCCTTCGCCGTGAGCGGACCGTGCGTTACTGCCCGTCCAGCTCCTTCGCCGCCTCCGTCAGATCCTTCGCCGTGTCGATGGCCCGCCAGTACGCCCCGTGCGGCAACGGATACCCGGCCAGCCTGCGCTCGCGCGCCAGCCTCGGGAACGTCGTCCGCTCATGGTCACCCCGGTCCGGCAGCATCCCCGTGAACGCGGGAGAGAACACGTACACACCCGCGTTGATCAGATACGGCGACGGCGGGGACTCGATGAAGTCCGTGATGTGCCCGAACGCATCCGTCTCCACCGCACCCCACGGAATGCGCGGACGAGCCAGCGCCAGCGTCGCGGTCGCATCACGCTCCGCATGGAACGCGGCCATCTCACGCAACGAGAAACGGGTCCAGATATCACCGTTGGTCGCGTACCAGGGCTGCTCCGGATCGGGCAGCCGGGCCGCCGCGTACTTCAGCCCGCCACCACGGCCCAACGGCTCGGACTCCACCACCGTCGTCACCCGCAACGGCAGCACCGCCGCGTCCAGCCACTCCTGCAGCACCTCGGCGAGATGCCCGCACGACACCACGGCATCGGTCACGCCCTCAGCCGCCAGCCAGGCAAGCTGATGGCCGATGATCGGCGTCCCGGTCCCCGGGATCTCGACCATCGGCTTGGGGCGGTCATCGGTGTACGGGCGCAGCCGCGACCCCTGGCCACCCGCCAGGATCACGGCCTGCGTCGGAAACGTATGCATGCCAGGCACGATATGCCGTGCCCGGCCGGGAACGGTCAGCTGAACTGCGCGACACCCGAGGCGAACGACGTGTCACAGACCGGACGCGAGAAGCGGTGCGCACGCGTCGGACCGTACTGCGCGACCGCGGCCTTGCCCAGCGCCTTGGCGATCGACATGCAGTGCCGCGCGAGCGACGGACGCCCCTCCACGGCACGTTGGAGATCCGTCAACGCGACACCGGGGTCCTTCTCCTGGAGCTCCAGGAGAAGCTTGTCGCGCAGAATGTCCTGCGGCGTACGCGCCTTGGCGCGCTTGGAGACGGTCTGGGCCGACGCGGTGAGCATCGTCGACTCGGAGTTGTGAGCTGCCCACGGCACGGCGGTGACCGCGAGGGTCCCGGACAGGACCATGACGACAGGCAGTACGAAAGCGAGAGTTCGGCCGATACGGCGCGCGGTGTGGGTCACGCAGCGAGCGTAGCGGGCGGTGATGATTTGGCGACATTACGTCACCCTCGCGAGGGATGGTTCGAGTGCCCTTTTCGAATCCCGTGTTGACGGCTCGGAGTGAAATGACCGTTGTGCCGGGGAATTTGCCCCCGGTGCCCCAAACCCCCGGACGCGCGACGGCCCCGCACGGAGAACGTGCGGGGCCGTCGTACGGCGTGTGCGGGATCAGCCGGTGAGACGCTCACCCGTCGACGTCGCGAAGACGTGCAGCTCGTCCGGGCGCGGCACGACGTGGAGCTTGGTGCCCTTCTCCGGGACGGCGCGGCCGCCGACACGGACGACCAGGTCCTTGTGCTCGCCGCCGACCTCGGCAGCGCCGTAGACGAAGCCGTCGGCGCCGAGCTCCTCGACGACGTTGACCGAGACGGCCAGACCGGCCGGGGCGTCGGCGGAGTCCTTGGTGAGGGACTTCGCGGCGGCGCCGCCGTGCTCGACGATGTCGAAGTGCTCGGGACGGATGCCGACCGTGACGGTGCGGTCACCGCGGTCCGCGGCGGCGGTGAGCGCCTCGCGGGAGACCGGGACGACGCTGTTGCCGAACTTCACACCACCGTCGGTGATCGGGACCTCGATCAGGTTCATGGCCGGGGAGCCGATGAAGCCGGCCACGAAGAGGTTCGACGGGCGGTCGTACATGTTGCGCGGCGAGTCGACCTGCTGGAGGAGACCGTCCTTGAGGACCGCGACACGGTCACCCATGGTCAGGGCCTCGACCTGGTCGTGCGTGACGTACACGGTCGTGATGCCCAGACGGCGCTGGAGCGAGGCGATCTGCGTACGGGTGGAGACACGGAGCTTGGCGTCGAGGTTCGACAGCGGCTCGTCCATGAGGAAGACCTGCGGCTCACGCACGATCGCGCGGCCCATCGCCACACGCTGACGCTGACCACCGGAGAGCGCCTTGGGCTTGCGGTCCAGGTAGTCGGTGAGGTCCAGCATCTTGGCGGCCTCTTCGACCTTCGCTCGGATCTCGGTCTTGTTGATACCGGCGATCTTCAGCGCGAAGCCCATGTTGTCCGCGACGGACATGTGCGGGTAGAGCGCGTAGTTCTGGAACACCATGGCGATGTCCCGGTCCTTCGGCGGCAGGTGCGTGACGTCGCGGTCACCGATGCGGATGGCGCCGCCGTTGACGTCCTCGAGACCCGCGAGCATGCGCAGGGAGGTCGACTTGCCACAACCGGAAGGACCGACGAGGACGAGGAACTCACCGTCCGCGATGTCGATCTCGAGCTGGTCGACGGCCGGCTTCGTGGAGCCGGGGTAGACGCGGGACGCCTTGTCGAACGTGACACTGGCCATGCTGAATCTTCTCCTCAACCGGCAGGAACGTGCCGGACGATCCGTTGTAAAGGGAGTGGTCTGGTCCACCTGAGTGAACCTTCAGCGACGCTACCTGGCGATTTCGGATCTGTCAGTAGTTCTCTGGGGAGGAATCTCCCGGCCGGGTGGGGTGGGCAACAGGTCCGCTCCCCGGAGGCCGGCGCAGCGCCCTGTCCGGATGCTGCGGCTCGGCACCGCTCCCGCCGACGCCCGGGAGGGTGTGGCAGGGGCGAAACACCGTGGATGGGCGGGTGGGGTGCTGTGTACAGTGAGGGCTCGCGCGCGTGGTTTCGGCGTGCGCGCTGCCTCCTTAGCTCAGCTGGCCAGAGCAACGCACTTGTAATGCGTAGGTCATCGGTTCGAATCCGATAGGGGGCTCAATTCCCAGGTCGGCGCCCCTGCCGGCCTGGGATTTTTTGTGCCGTAACCCTCTCCCGGAGCGGCTGCGGGGCGGCCACGGGAAAATACTTCCGCCGCCTTGTAAGGATCTGCCCCGCACATGACATATAGGGGATGTGGAGAGCAACCAGACCGTGAGCGAGCCGGGGCGAAGCACCCGGTTCACCGCGTTGTACACACGGGAGTACCCGCGGGTGCACGCCTTCGCGCACCGCAGGACGGGCAACGGGGGTGAGGCCGAGGAGATTGCCGCAGAGGTGTTCCGCATCGCCTGGGAGCACGAGCTCGGCGGCGGGGAGACGACCCCCGGATGGTTGTTCGTCACCGCGAGGAACGTGCTCGGCAACCACTACCGGACCACCACCAGGCTGAGCGAGCTGCACCGGCGCATCGGCGAGGAAGCGGGCCGGGCCGCCACGTCACCGGAGGATTCGACCGTGCTGGACACGCTCGATCGCCTGCCGGGACCGCATCGGGAGGTGCTGCTGCTCAGTTACTGGGACGGCCTCACCGCGGCGGAGGCCGGTGCGGTGCTCGGATGCGGCACCTCGGCCGTCTGGGTCCGGCTGCACCGAGCGCGCAAGGCGTTCCGTGAGCACTACACGTCCGGGGAGTCGGCATGAAGCGTACGCAGTCCAAGAAGGCCGGGATCTCCGCGAAGCAGGCGGAGTCACTGATCCGACGCGCCGACCCCTTGTCGTCGAACACCGTCCTGCCCAGTCTTTCCCCGCGTGCCACAAGGGAGTTGAGCATGTTGTACGACAAGGCCGGGTCTGTCTCCGCGGTCGTTCCCCCGCCCCGGCGCCGGCGCGTGGGCCTGATCGCCGTCGCTGCGTGCGGGGCGGCCGCGGTCGTCGCGGCGGTGGCGGTGTTTGCGGTGAACGCCACCACGGGCGATACGGACGGCGGGCTGGTGGCCGACGAGCCGGTCTACGAGTCGGCCCAGGAGCTGGAGGGTGCGGCCGATCTCATCGTGCGGGCGGAGCTCGGCAAGGGCGCGGAGCGGACCGTCGACGACGTCACTTCGGTTCAGGCCCCTGCCAAGGTGCTGGCGACGGCCAAGGGCACCGCGCCGGGTCCACAGGTCACCGTCTCGTACACGCCGCCGGACGCGGGGGGGCCGGAGAGTGCCGCTCTTACTCCCGGCAAGGAGTATGTGTTTCTGCTGGAGCGACAGGACGACGGGCGGTTCACCCTGGTCAACTCCACGCAGGGTGCCTACGGCGTCAGTGGAGGCAGGGCTGTGGCCGGTGAGGGCAATGCGGTGACGCTGAGCCCGGGGGTGCTGGAGGCGCTCCGGCTGACCGGCTGACGTCCGCGGGGGTGCGCGCTACGGCGAAAGCGGAGGGGGTGACGCCCGGGCGGGCGGCACCCCCTCGGTCGGCCCCGGGGCGTTCCGGGTCCGGCGGTGGCGATGTTCACTTGATACGGGTGGCCCGTTCCTTGAGTTTCCTGACCGTGCCGGCGTTCTTGAATCCGGCATCGCCGACGGGCTCCACCTTGCCGCTCCCGCCGGCGGTGTAGAGGGCCTGCTCGGGGTTGAGCAGGTCGTACGGGGCGGTCGGCCCGTGGGCGGCGAGCATCAGCACGTACTGCGTACCGTTGGCCGCCAGGGCGGTCGTGTGCTTCTCCTTGTAGGTGACCTTCCCCCGCTCACCGCCGAGTTGGCTCACTTCGACTATGTCGCCCGGCTTGACGTCGCCGGACAGGACCTCGGAGACCTTGACCCGGGAGACGGTGATGACGACCGGGTCCTCGTCGGCCGCCTCTTCTTCGGAGAGGCCCGCCTGTGGGTTGGCGAGAGGGTCGGTGTCGGTGGAGGTCTCCGGCACCAGTTGCCTGACGGAGGAGTCGACCACCGTGCCCTTCACGATGACGTCGGCCTTCTCGACGACCTGGTCGAGTGAGTCGTAGACCGGGTAGTCCGCCTCGTAGGCGATGACGTCTGATGTCTCGGCCGCCTTTTCCGAGGCGGGTTCGCCGTTCGCGCAGCCGGCTGCGGCGAGAGCGAGGACGAGGAGGGAGCTGCTCGCGACGATGTGACGCATTGTCTTCATCAGTAGATCCTCTTGACCTCGGAGATGTCGTACGACAACGGCTTCTGCACCGTCGTCCTGTTCCTGCTGTGCTTCATGAGCGAAGCCTTCGAGGTCTTGGGGTTGTCGGCGAGACTCAGCGCGTGACCCAGCTCGTGGGTGGATGTGCTGCGGCACCACTGGGTCATCTTGGAACCGGAATCGCGGGCGAGCGTCTTCGCGTTCACCTTGATCTTGAAGACGCGGTTGATGGGGCGCAGGCCGGACGGTGAATAGAGGCCGTACCAGCTCTCGTTGTAACGGCCGGCCGTGAAGGTGGCCTTGGCGTTGGATTTACGGCCGATGGAGGCTCCGGCGCCGGCGTTGTTCCAGTTCTTGCGACCGGTGTCGAGGAAGCCGACCCAGGTGTCGTTGATGCCGACGGCCTTCACGTTGAACTTGGAGCCGGGCATTCCGCCGCTGTAGTAGGTCGCCTGGGCCGATGTCGTTCCGCCGAGACCGACGGCCAGCGCGAACGCGGCAACGGCCGCGATGCGGGCGGTGGCGCGTGTGTGAGTACGTCTCAAAGTTGAGTCCCCGTGTCGTGCCCGCGCCGGTCGGGCCGTCGCGGGCCGTGGTCATCGGGGCCGTACGGGGAAATTCCCGGCGCACGCACACGGGCAGGGGAATTCCGGGGCGTGCTGGAATTCCTCGTGCCTCGTGCGTGGAAAGCTTGGACTCGTTCCCCCGTGGAACCGGCCCTTGTTTCGATGTGACCCTAACCAGTCGTGTCGATCGCTGCAACGCGAATTCGCACACAAGTCCCTTGAATGGGTGGCGAGTTATCGAAGAGGCAGTTCCGGTTCCAGTTCCAGTTCTTCTTGTTCGGGGTCGCTGGTAATTCATTTGGGTAACGGCACGCTGTATCCGTCTGTGGCTCCGCAGGGCTGAGGGGGTCAGCCCCGCCCAGACAACCGGTCCGCGATCTTTGCGATGCGGTCCGTGCCGGGGCGCGGGGAGGTGAGTTCCCGGCGGTCGGCGGCTCGGTAGGCGGCGTACATGCCGTGGACGCCGAGCCAGCGCAGGGGTTCGGGTTCCCAGCGGCGGACGCGGTGGTTGACCCAGGGGAGGGTGGTCAGTTCGGTGGGGCCGGACTGGCCGGAGTCCTGCTGGATGAGGTCGCGCAGGGTGCGGGCGGCGAGGTTGGTCGTGGCGACGCCGGAGCCGACGTAGCCGCCGGCCCAGCCGAGGCCGGTGGAGCGGTCGAGGGTGGCGGTGGCGCACCAGTCGCGGGGGACGCCGAGGACGCCGGACCAGGCGTGGGCGATGGGGGTGCCGGCGGTGGTGGGGAAGAGTCGGATCAGGAGTTCGCGCAGGGCTTCGATGGTGGCGGGCCGGGTGCGGCCGTCGTTGTCGGTGGCGGAGCCGTAGCGGTACGGGACGCCTCGGCCGCCGAGGGCGATGCGGTCGTCTGCGGTGCGCTGGGCGTACATGTAGGCGTGGGCCATGTCGCCGAGGGTTTCGCGGCCGTCCCAGCCGATGGTGTCCCAGACGGAGGCGGGGAGGGGCTCGGTGACGATCATGGAGGAGTTCATCGGGAGCCAGGTGCGCTTCTGGCCCTTGAGGTTGGCGGTGAAGCCTTCGGTGCAGCGCAGGATGTAGGGGGCGCGGACCGTGCCGTACGGGGTGACCGCGTGTTTGGGCCTGATCTCGGTGACGGGGGTCGACTCGTGGATCGTGACGCCGAGTGCCTCCACGGCGTCGGCGAGGCCGGTGACGAGTTTGGCGGGGTGGAGGCGGGCGCCGTGCGGGGTCCAGGTGGAGCCGACGGCGCCGTTGACGCGGATGCGTCTCGCGGTCTCGCGGGCTCCGTGCAGGGTGCGGTCGGTTTCGCCGAAGGCGATCTCGACGGTGTGGAAGTCCTTGAGGCGGGCGAGTTGGGCCGGGGTGTACGCGACTTCGAGGACGCCGCCCCGGTGGATGTCGGCATCGATCTTCTCCTCGGCCGCGACGCGGATGACTTCGTCGACGGTGTCGTTCATCGCCCGCTGGAGGCGGACGGCGGCGTCGTGGCCGTGGAGTTTCGCGTAGCGGTCGCGGCCGGCGATGCCGTTGTAGAGCCAGCCGCCGTTGCGCCCGGAGGCGCCGTAGCCGCAGAACTTGGCTTCCAGGACCGTGATGTTGAGGAAGGGGACGGCCTTCTTGAGGTAGTACGCCGTCCAGAGTCCGGTGTAGCCGCCGCCGACGATGCAGACGTCGGCGGTGCTGTCGCCGGGCAGGGGTTCGCGGGGGGTCGGGGTGCCCCGGTCCGTGTACCAGAAGGATATGCCGCCGTTGACGGTGCTGACGGTGCTCATGTTGCCCCTGCTGTCCGGGTGACTGTGTGGCTGTGGTTGTGGTTGTTGTGGCGGGACGTTACTGGGCGGGGATGCGTTTCGTCTTGGGGCGGGAGCGGGTGAGCGGGTAGCAGGCGAGGCCGATGAGGGCGGCGGTGAAGTGGCCGACGTCGGTGAAGGTGGCGCCGGTGACGAGGGGGACGCCGTAGATGACGAGGACGGCGAAGAGGTAGACGTACCGCCAGGGGCGTGCGACGCAGTAGGTGAGGACGGCGACGACGCCGGCGAGTGCGTAACTGACGCCGACGTCGAGCGTGTTGGCGGCGGTTTCGGGGGCGTGGCCGTGCCGGATGGCCCAGGCGAGGACGCCTTCGCTGACGAGGGTGGCGAGGACGTGGGCGGTGGCGGCGACGGTGAGCCAGCGCAGGGTGCCGAGGCGGCGTTCGGCGGGGGCGTGGAAGACGGTGTAGAGGACGGCGTAGGGGAGCCATTGGCCGCCGTCGATCCAGAAGGCGCTGCTGATGAGGACGCGGACGGGGTTCTGGGAGAGTTCGTGGATGTTGGTGGACCGCTGGCGGAGGAAGTCCTCCTCGAGGTCCGGTGACATCTGGTGGATGATGACGGTGGTGACGAAGAGGGCCGTCAGCCAGATGTACGTGCCGGGGGCGCTGCGGATCCATGAGCCGGCGCTGCGGAGCCACGTGGCGGGTGAGGGGCGGGGCCGTGTGGGCGGGGCGGGGTGGCTCGGGGTCATAGCCGATTGACGCACGCTCCTAGGATCGGCGGCGTGATTGACATTCCGGATGCGCTGATCGCCACACAGTCCACGTACAACGGTGAGGCGGGGCGGGCGTTCATCGCCGCGCTGCCGGGGATGGCCGAGGGTCTTCTGGAGCGGTGGGGGCTGCGGCCGGATGGCGGGGCCATGTACGGGGTGTGTGCGCTGGTTCTTCCGGTGGTGCGGGTGGCGGACGGGCGTCGGGCGGCGTTGAAGTTGCAGCCGGTGGACGAGGAGACGGTGGGGGAGCCGGTCGCGCTGCGGTTGTGGGGTGAGGCGTCGGCGGGTGCGGTGGAGCTGCTGGAGTACGACGCGGGGTCGGGGGCGATGCTGCTGGAGCGGTTGGACGGGGGGCGTGCGTTGTCGGGGGTGGCGGACGCGCGGGAGGCGGTGCGGGTCGTCGCGGGGTTGCTGGCGGGGCTGACGGCGGTGCGGGTGGCGGAGGGGGCGGGGCTGCGGGGGTTGGGGGAGGCGGCGGCGCGGATGGTGGAGGCGGCACCGGGGGTGGCGGGGCAGCTGGTGGATGCGGGGGAGCGGCGGCTGGTGGCGGACTGCGCGGCGGCGGTGCGGGAGGTCGCGGGGGAGCCGGGGGACCGGCTGCTGCACTGGGATCTGCACTTCGGGAACGTGCTGGCGGGGCGGGGTGGGCAGTGGGTGGCCATTGACCCGAAGCCGTTGGTGGGGGACGCGGGGTTCGAGCTGTTTCCAGCATTGGTGGACCGGTTCGATGCGGCGGAGGCGGTGTGGCGGTTCGATCTGCTGACGGGGGTGCTGGGGCTGGATCGGGGGCGGGCGCGGGCGTGGACACTGGGGCGGGTGCTGCAGAACGCGTGCTGGGACACGGAGGAGGGCGGGCGGCGGCTGGTGCCGGTCCATGCGGAGCTTGCGCGGCGGTTGCTGGGCCGGGGGTAGGGGGCGGGCCGGGGCTGTTTACGCTGCCCTCATGATTCGTACCGCTACGGCCGCCGATGTCCCCGCGATTCACGCGATGGTCCGTGAACTCGCCGATTACGAGAAGGCGCTGCACGAGGCGAACGCCACCGAGGAGCAGTTGCGCGAGGCGCTGTTCGGTGAGCGGCCTGCCGCGTACGCGCACATCGCCGAGTCGGACGAGGACGGTGAGGTTGTCGGTTTCGCGCTGTGGTTCCTGAACTTCTCGACGTGGCGCGGGGTGCACGGTATCTACCTGGAGGACCTGTACGTGCGTCCCGAGCGGCGCGGCGGTGGGCACGGGAAGGCGTTGCTGACGGAGTTGGCGCGGATCTGTGTGGAGCGGGGTTACGAGCGGCTGGAGTGGTCGGTGCTGAACTGGAACGCCCCGTCCATCGCGTTCTACGAGTCGTTGGGTGCGCGTCCGCAGGAGGAGTGGACGGTGTATCGGCTGACGGACGGGGCGTTGGCGGGGCTCGGGGGCTGATGTCCGCGCGGTTCAGGGGATGAGGACGACCTTGCCGGTCGTGCCGCGGGTCTCCAGGGCCCGGTGGGCGGTGGCGGCTTCGGCGAGTGGGTAGCGCTGGATCGCGGGGCGCAGGCGTCCTGCGGCGGCTTCGGCGAGGGCGCGGGTTTCGAGGGCGCGCAGGCCGCCGCCCCGTTGGATCATGGTGGGGCCGAGGACGCTCTGTGAGGTGATACCGCGGGCGTCGAGTTCGTCGTCGGTGAAGGTGAGCGGGCGGCCGTCGCGGAGGCCCTGGCCGGACCAGCCGTAGACGATGTGCTGTCCGCCCTTGCCGAGGAGGTCGACGGCGGCGCGGGCGGTGGTGGAGCCGACGGAGTCGTACACGACGGTGGCGCGGCGGCCGAGGGTGTCGAGGTACGTGCGGACGTGGCGGGGCCAGTCGGGGAGGGTGTAGTCGACGGCGAGGTCGGCTCCGTTGGCGTGGGCGAGGGCGACTTTGGCGGGGCCGCCGGCGAGGCCGATGACGGTGGCTCCGGTGTTCTTGGCGTACTGCACGAGCAGGGTGCCGATGCCGCCGGCGGCCGCGGTGACGAGGGCGATGGAGTCCGGGCCGAGCGGGGTGAATCCGAGGATGCCGAGGGTGGTGCGGCCGGTGCCGATCATGGCGACGGCTTCGGCGGCGTCGAGGCCGTCGGGTACGGGGTGGAGCTTGTCGGTCTCGGTGACGGTGAGTTCGGCGTAGCCGCCCGGGGCATTGCCGATGTGGGCGACGACGTGCCGGCCGAGCCAGTCGGGGTCGGTGCCTTCGCCGAGTGATTCGACGGTGCCGGCGACCTCGCGGCCGGGGATGGTGGGCAGCGGGGTCGGTACGGGGTGCGGCCCGGTCGTGCCTTGGCGCAGGGCGGTGTCGAGGAGGTGTACGCCGGCGGCGCGGACGGCGATGCGGACCTGGCCGGGGCCGGGGACGGGGTCGTCGGTCTGCTCGTAGGTGAGGTTCTCGGCGGGGCCGAAGGTGTGGAGGCGGACGGCGTACATGGTGGGCTCCCCGGGGTGTGGGTCTCGGTGGGCCCACCCTCCGACCTCAGGTGCGCTTGAGGTCAAGCGGTGTGCCGGGTGCGGTGGTTCCGAGGGCGAGGAAGGCGGCCTCGATGCCGCTGATGAAGGACACCTCGCTGAGGAGGCCGGGGGCGGCGACCTGGTCTCCGGCGAGGTAGATGCCGTTGCCGCGGTCGATGGCGGGGCGGTCGCGCCAGGTGGTGCCGGGGTGGTCGACCGCGCCGGTGCGGCCGGAGGCGAGGGCGTCGCGGCGCCATTCGGTGCGTTCGCGCCAGCCGGGGAAGCCCAGGTCGAGGAGGTCCTCGGCGCGAGCGGTGCCGGTGGCGCGGCTCTCGTCGGGGGCGACGGGGAACTGTCCTTGGATGAGTTGTTCGCCGGCCGGGGCGAGGCTGCGGTCCTGGGCGGTGAAGCGTTCGATCCAGCCGGGTGCGTCGAGGTCGGAGACGGCGAACGCGTCGCCGCGGCGGGTGCGCAGGGCGAGGTCGACGAGGGCGGTGCGGCCGGAGGGCCAGGTCAGTGCGGGGTCGCCGAGGAGGGTGCGGGCGGCGTCGAGGGAGGTGGCGACGACGACGGGGCCGGTGCGGGCGAGGGTGTCGAGGGCGGCTGCGTCGATGCGGGAGGCGGTCTCGATGCGGACGCTGAGGTTCGAGGCGCGGGACGCCATCCGGTCGATGATGCGGTCCCAGCCGCCGACGGGGTAGCGGGCCTCGGGCGGCAGTGCGCCTGCGCGGCGGAGCCGTTCCTGGACGAAGGCGGCGGAGAGACTGCCGGGGTCGTGGTGGTAGAGGGCCACGGCGACGTAGTGCGCGGCGGCGCGGGCCCCGTCCTCGCCGACCTGTGCGGTGGCCCAGGTACGGAAGTCGGCGTCGACCGGTGCGTGGGCGGCGTCGCGGCGGCTGAGGCGCAGGACAGCGAGGGGCGGGGTGCGGCGCAGGGTGCCGCGGTGGCGGAAGCGGAGCCGGGTGGCTTCGAGGGGTGGCACGGTGGCGGTGGGGCCGAGGAGGTTGCGCCGGTGGAGCCAGGTCCAGTGGGGGCCGTGGCGGTAGAGGGCGTGCGGGCCTTCGTTGGTGCGGTAGGGGCCTTCGGCGGTCCTGGCCCGTCCGCCGAGGGTGTGGTGGGCCTCGTGGATGGTGACCTGGGCGCCGGATTCGGCTGCCGTGATGGCTGCCGTGAATCCGGCGAGGCCGCCGCCGACGATGTGGATGCGCTGCATGGTTCCGGTCTCCTTCGCTGGAGGTGCGTCTGGTTACGGGACGTGCGGCGGGGCGGGGATGTGACATCGGCGGCGGGGCGTTGTCAGTGGTGTGCGTCACGATGGGGTCATGGTGCGCAGCGGCGGTAGTGGTGGCGGTACGGGCAGGGCCGGCAGGGGAGCGAAGGGCGGGGTGGCCGAGGCCCGGCGGCCGGAGGTGCGGCTGCCTCCGCTGGTGTCGTACGGGGGCGGCGGGCTGGAGCCGGACGGGGATTACGACGGTGTGCGGTTCGACGGGGTGGATCTGGCGGACGAGTCGGGTCCGGGGGCCCGGTTCATGGACTGCGCGCTGGAGGGCTGTGCCTTGGACCGTACGGATCTGGTCAGGTCGCGGTTCATCGATTCGGTGCTGACGGGTGTACGGGGGGTGGGCACCGATCTCGCGGGGGTGTCGCTGCGGGATGTGGAGGTCGTCGACGCGCGCCTGGGCGGGGTGCAGATGCACGGGGCGGTGCTGGAGCGGGTCCTGATCAGGGGCGGGAAGATCGATTACCTGAATCTGCGGAAGGCCCGGCTGAAGGACGTGGTGTTCGAGGGGTGCGTGCTGTCGGAGCCGGATTTCGGGGCGGCGCAGCTGACTCGGGTGGAGTTCCGGG
The DNA here is from genome assembly GCF_044458665.1 of Streptomyces sp. NPDC050422. Lineage (NCBI taxonomy): Bacteria > Bacillati > Actinomycetota > Actinomycetes > Kitasatosporales > Streptomycetaceae > Streptomyces > Streptomyces sp. NPDC050422. Next base: position 81,965 of record NZ_JBITIE010000014.1, on the reverse strand, counting down.
ACTGTGTGCTGAAGCGGGCCGACTTCAGTGCGGTGCGGATGGAGTCGGTGGACCTGCGGGCGGTCGCGGAGCTGGACATCGCGCGGGGTGTGGAGCGGCTGGCGGGTGCGGTGATCAGCCCGTCGCAGCTGATGGAGCTGGCTCCGGCGTTCGCGGCGCAGATCGGGGTGCGGGTGGAGGCGTGACGGGGCCGCCGCGAGCGTCTCGGGGGGCGGGCTCCGGTCAGAGGCGGGGGAAGCGGGCCTGGAGGTCCCAGATCGTGGGGTTGTCGGCGAGGCCCTCGTGCATGTCGGCGAGGTCGGCGATCAGGTCGTGCAGGAAGTCGCGGGCCTCGCGGCGCAGCAGGGAGTGGCTGAAGGTGAGCGGTGCTTCCTCGGCGGGCATCCAGTCGGCCTCGACGTCGACCCAGCCGAAGCGGCGCTCGAAGAGCATGCGGTCGGAGGACTCGGTGAAGTCGAGTTCGGCGAACTGGCGGCGGTGCGAGCGGTTGCCGCGGGGGTCCTGGTCGATCTTCTCGACGATGTCGCACAGGGCCCAGGCGAAGTCGAGTACCGGCACCCATCCCCAGGCTGTGGATACTTCGCGGTCCTCTTTGGTGTCCGCGAGGTAGACGTCCCCGGAGAACAGATCGTGGCGCAGGGCGTGGACGTCCGCTCGGCGGTAGTCGGTCTGCGGGGGATCGGGGAAGCGTCGGGAGAGGGAGTAGCCGATGTCGAGCACGGTTCGATGGTGTCATGCCCGGCGTGTCGGTCCCGCATCAGTGGAGGCGGGGGCGGGGTTGCTCAGGGCAGCAGCCGCTGTTCCTTGGCCACGGAGACGGCTCCGGCGCGGGTGTCGACGCCGAGCTTGTCGTAGATGCGGCCCAGGTGCGTCTTGACGGTGGCCTCGCTGATGAACAGGGCGCGGGCGATGTCGCGGTTGCCCAGGCCCTGGGAGAGCTGGCCGAGGATGTCGCGTTCGCGGTCGGTGAGGGTGGGCAGCGGGGTGCGCATGCGGGCCATGACGCGGCTGGCGACGGGCGGGGACAGGGTGGTGCGGCCCTGGGCGGCGGAGCGGATCGCGGCGAAGAGTTCCTCGGGGCGCTCGGCCTTCAGCAGGTAGCCGGTGGCGCCCGCCTCGATGGCGCGGGTGATGTCGGCGTCGGTGTCGTACGTGGTGAGGACGAGGACGTGGGCGCCGTCGGTGCCGGCCACGATGCGGCGGGTCGTCTCGACGCCGTCGATGCCCTCGCCCAGCTGGAGGTCCATCAGGACGACGTCGGGGGTGAGCTTGGCGGCGAGGGCGACGGCTTCCTCGCCGCTGCCGGCCTCGCCGACGACCTCGATGTCGGGTTCGCTGCCGAGGAGGGCGAGGAGTCCGGCGCGTACGACCGCGTGGTCGTCGCAGAGCAGGATCCGTACGGGCGGGTGTGCGGCGGTCATGCGGGGTCCTGGGGGGTGAGGGGGCCGGCGGGTGCGTCGGTGAGGGGGGCGGTGGCGGTCACCACGGTGCCCTCGCCGGGGGCGGACTCGATGGCCAGGGTGCCGCCGAGCTGCTGGAGCCGGGCGCGCATCGCGGGCAGCCCGTGTCCGCGCACGCCGCCCGACGGTCCGGTTCCGGTTCCGGGGGTGAAGCCGTGGCCGTTGTCGGCGATGTCGAGGACGGTCCGGTCGCCCAGGTGGGTGAGGGTCAGGGCGGCCTCGGTGGCGCCCGCGTGCTCGGTGACGTTGGCCAGGGCGCCCTGGGCGATCCGCAGCAGTGCGGACTGAACGCGGTCGGGCAGGGCGGTGTGCGGTGTGCCCTCGACGTGGCAGCGGACGGTGAGCCGGCCGGCGGCCTGCGCGGTCTCGCGGGCGGCGAGGGCGTGCAGCGCCGCCTCCAGGCCGCCGCCCTCGGCGAGGTCGGCGGGGGCCAGGTCGTGGACGAAGCGGCGGGCTTCGGCGAGGTTGTGTTCCGCGATGCCGGTGGCGGTACGGACGTGGCGGCGGGCGGTCGCCGGGTCGGTGTCCCAGGTGCGGTCGGCGGCCTGGAGCAGCATCTGCTGGCTGGACAGGCCCTGGGCCAGGGTGTCGTGGATCTCCATGGAGAGCCGCTGGCGCTCGGCGAGGGTGCCTTCGCGCCGTTCGGTGGCGGCCAGTTCGCGGCGGGTGCGGAGCAGGTCGTCGATCAGCCGGCCCTGGGTGACGGCCTGGCGTTGCATGTGGATGAAGACGGCGGTGGCGACGGCCGCGACGGCGGGCGGGGCGAGGACCAGGTTCGGGTCGAAGCCGTCGGCCAGCCGCAGTTGTGCGGCGACGACGAACAGGGTCAGCAGCGCGACCAGGGCGAGCGCGGCACGTGGCGGCAGGATGCGCAGCCCGGTGTAGAAGAGCGGGACCGCACACCAGGCGAAGCTGGGCGCGAGGACGACCAGCACCATCCACACGGCGACCAGCACCCCGAGCCGGACGAGGCTGCGGGGCGTCGGCCGGGAGCCGAGGACCGGGCCGAGTACGTAGAGGACGGCGAGGGCGACGGACAGGCCGATGATCCACGGGGTGCGCGTCTCGCCGGGGTGCCGCAGCAGGAACCGGGTCAGTGAGGCACCCAGCAGCAGGAAGAACGCGGCGTGCATGAGCAGGGCCAGAGCGCGGGTACCGGAGTCGGCCTGGCCGTGGGTGCCGGAGTCGGCCGGCCCGCGGGTGCCGGGGCCGTCGGCCTGCCCGGCGCCGCGCGCCGACCGGCTTCGCCGCATCCCTTCGTACTCCTGATCCACCTCGTACCCCTGCTCCTGACCTGCGCGGACATCTCATCGTCACCCCGAACGGGCGCCTCCGCATCAACCGATCGGCCGATGGGGCTGTCAGCCGATCCGCGCGCGGCGTCGAGCCGGTACGACGACCGAACGGCCCCGGAACCGGCCCAAGGATGGAACACAGAACGCAGGAACCACACCACCCCGCCACACCGGCACGCATCCCAGGAGCCCCACCATGAAGAAGATGTCGCTGCGCACCCGAGTCCTCACCGGTGCCGTCGCCGCCGCCGCCCTCGGGGCCGGCACCTTCGGCGCCATGTCCGCGAACGCCTCCACCCCGGCCGCCGCGCCCGCCGCCACCGTCAAGGCGGACACCGCGAACCGCAACCTCCAGCAGTCCACGCACCTGACCGTGGACGCCGCGTCGAAGGCCGCGCAGGCCGCCCTCGACGCCGCGGAGAAGGAGAACCAGCGCGTCGCAGTCTCCGTCGTCGACCGCAACGGGAACACCATCCTGACGCTGCGCGGCGACGGCTCCGGCCCGCAGGCGTACGAGTCGGCCGAGAAGAAGGCGTACACCGCCGTGTCCTGGAACGCCCCGACGTCCGAGCTTGCCGGGCGGCTCGCCCAGGCCCCGAACCTGAAGGACATCCCTGGCACCCTGTTCCTCGCGGGCGGTGCCCCGGTGCAGGTCAAGGGTGCTCCGGTGGCGGGCATCGGCGTGGCCGGAGCGCCCAGCGGCGACCTCGACGAGAAGTTCGCCCGGGCCGGGGTCGCCGCCCTCGCGAAGTAGTCACCACCAACCGCGGGAGACGGATATGAACGCCCTCGATCAGCAGCTGCTCGACGCCGCCCCCTACGGCCGGCACCGCCCCCTACGGCAGGCACCGCCCCCTACGGCCGGCGGCGGGTGAGCGGCCGCCGGCCATCGCGGTGCTCCGACTATCGCGGGACCGGATTCGGCCCGACCCGGTATCCCCGGACTCCGACATTCCGCACATAGGATCATGGGTGTGGATCACCGACCCCCGGTAAGCGACACGGCACGCGGCCCGGCACGCGACACGGCACGCGACACGGCACGCGGCCCGGTAAGCGACACGGCACGCGGCCCGGCATGCGACACGGCACGCGGCACCCGCAGGACAGCCGCCGGGCCCGCCGCCCTGCTGCTCGCCCTCGCCGTCCTCGCGTCCGCCTGCACCGCCGGAACCGGCGGGGTGGAGGGCAAACCCGGCGCCTCCGGTCTGCATGACCCGTACTTCCCGAAGCTCGGCAACGGCGGCTACGACGTCACGCACTACGACCTCACGCTCGACGTCGATCCGGACGAGCAGACACTGCGCGGGACCGCCGAGATCACCGCGCGGGCCACCCAGGACCTGAGCTCGTTCAACCTCGACCTGGCCGGGCTGACCGTGGACTCGGCGACCGTGGAGGGGCGCCCGGCCGCCGTCAACCGGGCGGGCAACGAGCTGACGCTGCGTACGGACGCGAAGGTCGAGGACCGGCTCCACAAGGGTGAGACGTTCCGTACGGTCATCCGCTACTCCGGCTCCCCGAAGACCATCACCGATGCCGACGAGTCCGAGGAAGGGTGGCTGCCCACCGACGACGGCGCGCTCGCCCTCGGGGAGCCGACGGGGTCGATGGCGTGGTTCCCGGGCAATCACCACCCGAGCGACAAGGCCTCGTACGACCTGACGGTCACCGTCCCCAAGGGGCTGACGGCGGTCTCCAACGGGGTGCCGGCCGGGCCGCCGACGACGGCAGGGGACCGCACCACCTACCGCTGGCACACCGCCGAACCGATGGCGAGCTACCTCGCCACCCTGGCCGTCGGCCGCTTCACCACGAAGACGTCGACCATGGCGGGCGGCATCACCGTGTTCACCGCCGTGGACCCGGAGTCGGAGAAGGCGAGCGCGCGGGCGCTGGCCCGGGTCCCCGAGGTGGTGGCGTGGGAGGCGGAGCACTTCGGCCCGTACCCGTTCTCCGCCACGGGCGCGATCGTGGACCGCGAGGACGATGCGGGGTACGCCCTGGAGACGCAGAACCGGCCGTTCTTCCCCGGGCCGCCGACCATGGAGCTGCTGGTCCACGAGATGGCGCACCAGTGGTTCGGCGACTCGGTCACGCCCGCGACCTGGCGGGACATGTGGCTCAACGAGGGCCTGGCGACGTACGCGCAGTGGCTGTGGGCCGAGGAGAAGGAGGACACCCCGGCCCAGGAGTCCTTCGACGAGGCCTACGAGGACGAGAAGAACTGGGCGTTCCCGCCCGCCGATCCGCCGAGCGCCGCGGACATCTCGCAGGACCCGGTGTACGGGCGCGGGGCCATGGTGATCCACAAGATCCGCGAAGTGGTCGACGACGACGAGGAGTTCTTCGCGCTGCTCGCCGGATGGGCGAAGGCGCACCGGCACGGCAACGTCTCGACGGCGGACTTCACCGCGTATGTGGAGGACTACACCGGCGAGGACCTGTCGGAGCTGTGGAAGGACTGGCTGTACGGCAGGAGCCGGCCCGCCGCGGACGGCTGACCGGCTCCCGTGCGTGACGGCGGGCGTTACTTCACGTTGACGCCGGTCCAGGCGGCGTCGACCGCCTTGAGTTCGGCGCTGTCCGCCCCGTACAGGTCGGTCGCCGCCTTCTCGGTCGCGACGCGTGCGGCCGCGTAGTCGGTGGTCGAGGTCATGTACTCGGAGAGGGCCTTGTACCAGATCTGGACGGCCTTGTCCCGGCCGATGCCGGTGACGGTGGAGCCGTCGGAGGTCGGGGAGTCGTAGTCGACGCCGTTGATGGTCTTCGCGCCGCTGCCCTCGGCCAGCAGGTAGAAGAAGTGGTTGGCGACGCCGGACGAGTAGTGCACGTCCTGGTCGCCGACGCTGCTGTCCCAGTAGTCGGCCGAGCCGCCGTCCTTGCTGGGCTTGTCCATGTAGCGCAGCGGGGTGCCGTCGCCGTTGATGTCGATCTTCTCGCCGATGAGGTAGTCGCCGACGTCGGTGGCGTTGTCGGCGAAGAACTCCACGGAGGTGCCGAAGATGTCGCTGGTCGCCTCATTGAGGCCGCCGGACTCTCCGGCGTAGTCGAGGTTGGCGGTGGCGGCGGTCAGGCCGTGGCTCATCTCGTGGCCGGCGACGTCGAGGCCGGTGAGGGCGCTCTTGTTGTCGGCGCCGTCGCCGTAGGTCATGCAGAAGCAGCTGTCGTCCCAGAACGCGTTGACGTACGCGTCGCCGTAGTGGACCCGGGAGTAGGCGGCCTTGCCGTCGCCGGCGATGCCGTCGCGGCCGAGGGCCGACTTGTAGAAGTCCCAGGTCATCGCGGCGCCGTAGTGGGCGTCGACTGCGGCGGTCTGGCGGTCGTTGCCGGTGCCGTCGCCCCAGGTGTCGTCGTCGTCGGTGACGAGGTCGCCGGTGCCGCTCTCGCCCTGGTTCAGGTCGTACGTCTTGTGGCCGCCGCGGTCGCCGTCGGTCAGCTCGAAGCCCGAACCGGAGGCGGTGGTGGAGAGGTCGACCTTGCCGCTGTACTGGCTGTTGCCGACACCGGCGGTCTCGACGGCCTCGTAGCTGTGCAGCTTCTTGCCGGTGATGGCGTCCGTGATGATGTGCATCCGGCTCGGGGTGCCGTCCTTCTGTACACCGGTCTTCACGGTCTCGAAGGCGAGGACGGGCGTGGTGCCGCGCGCCCAGATCACCTTGCGGGCGCTCGCCGCGGTCTTGATCTTCGCCGTCGTGGACGGCACGGATATCCGGGCCTTGGTCGCCTTGGTGACGCTCTTGACCTTGCCGCTGCTCGCGGTGTGGGTGACGAGGTCGCCGCCGAGGACGGGCAGTCCGGCGTAGGTGCGCTCGTAGCGGGTGTGGACCGTGCCGTTGGCGTCCTTGATCACGTCACGGACGATCAGCTTCTCCTGGGCGCCGAGCCCGAGCGAACCGGCGGCCGAAGCGGCCTCGGTCTGGGCCGATTTGATGGCGCCGGTGCGTGCGGAGGCGCTGTTGAAGGCGGGGGACGCGGTGCGGGGGGAGGCGGAGGAACCGTTGTCCGAGGCGCCCGGGGTGGCGTTCGCCGCACCGGTCTGCACTCCGACGACGACCATCGCGGCCACGGCGGCCAGGGCTGCGGCGCGACGGGTGTTCATGTGGGGGGTCATGCGTTCTCCGTTGCTCGTTCCGTGGGGGGTTACGAGCGGAGAGCGTGCCACCGAATGACCAACTTTGACGGTGTACCAACAATTACCTCACAATTCTTTGACCGTTTCTTGTCCGACTTGGGCGCGACTGTGTCCGCTATCCGGCGGACTTCCATCAATGGCACAACACTGCGTGTCGTGCGTCCCGTTGGGGGTGTCCGGTGGTATGCGGACATGCGGGAGCCCCCGGCCGCAGGACGTTCGGCCGGGGGCTCCTGTGAAGCAGATGTGCCGGAGCGTCGGAGTCAGAGAGTGACGCCGAAGTCCGAGGCGATGCCGCGCAGGCCCGAGGCGTAGCCCTGGCCCACGGCGCGGAACTTCCACTCGGCGCCGTTGCGGTACAGCTCGCCGAAGACCATGGCGGTCTCGGTGGCGGCGTCCTCGCTCAGGTCGTAGCGCGCGATCTCGGCGCCGCCGGCCTGGTTGAGGATGCGGATGTAGGCGTTCCGCACCTGGCCGAAGTTCTGGCTGCGGGTCTCGGCGTCGTAGATCGACACCGGGAAGACGATCTTGTCGATGTCGGCCGGCAGGCCCGCCAGGTTGACGTTGATCTGCTCGTCGTCGCCCTCGCCCTCACCCGTGACGTTGTCACCGGTGTGCACGATGGTCTGGTCCGGCGTCGCCTTGTTGTTGAAGAAGACGAAGTGCCCGTCGGAGAAGACCTTCCCGGCGGAGTTGACCGCGATCGCGGACGCGTCGAGGTCGAAGTCGGTGCCGGTGGTGGTACGGACGTCCCAGCCGAGGCCGACCGTGACGGCGGTGAGGCCGGGGGCCTCCTTGGTGAGGGAGACGTTGCCGCCCTTGGACAGGCTTACTGCCATGGGAAGTCCCTTTCATCTGTCGTATGCGGGCTTCGTGCCATCACGAAGCTACCGTCACAGTTCATAACGCAGGCAGGGGACCGTGAGGTTCCTTCCGCCTTTACTTTCTTTACCGAACTGATGACGGGGTGCGGACAGACGGAGCAGGGCGGGCGTCAAAAGGAGGTGACGAACCACCCGCCGGGCGGGGAACATGGGTGTCATGTCCGGGCCCTATGTCATCCGTGGTGCGGTCTCCCTGCCGGAGGCCGAGCTCATGTGGCGTTTCTCGCGGTCCTCGGGGCCAGGCGGGCAGCACGTCAACACCAGCGACTCCCAGGTGGAGCTGCGCTTCGACCTCGCAGCGACCGAGTCGCTGCCCGAGGTGTGGAAGGAACGCGCGCTGGAGCGGCTGGCGAGCCGGCTGGTCAACGGCGTCGTGTCGGTCCGCTCCTCGGAGCACCGCTCGCAGTGGCGCAACCGCGAGACGGCCGCCGTGCGCCTCACGGCCCTGCTGGCCGAGGCCACCGCGCCGCCCCCCAAGGCGCGCGTCAAGCGCAAGATCCCGCGCGGCATCAACGAACGGCGGCTGCGCGAGAAGAAGCAGCGCGGCGACACCAAGCGGGGCCGCTCCGGCCGCGACTGGTAGCGCCCGCCCGGCCCGTCGGCGGTCCGGTTCAGCCCAGCTGCCGGTAGCGCCCGAGGAAGTACGTCAGCGGGCCGCCGTCCCCGCTCGGCAGTTGCGCACCGAGCACCCGGCCGATCACCAGCGTGTGGTCCCCCGCCGTGATTCGCTGCTCGGTACGGCACTCCAGCGTGGCGAGCGCGCCGCCGACCAGGGGTGCGCCGGTGACGTCCCCCCGTACATAGGGGATGTCCTCGAAGAGCAGCCGGTCGCTGATCCGGCCCTTCATGGCGAACCGGCCCGCGATGTGCCGCTGGCTCTCCGCCAGTACGGAGACGGCCCACAGTGGCTGTTCCGCCAGCAGGTCGTCCATCCGGGAGTCGTTGCGCAGGCTCACCATGACCAGCGGCGGGTCGAGCGACACCGACATGAAGGCGGTCGCCGTCATCCCCACGTCCTCGCCGCGCCCGTGCTCGTCGAGCGGGGGCTCCTGTGCGGTGATCAGCACCACTCCGGCTGCCAGCCGGGCGAGGGCGCCGCGGAACTCGTCGTTGCTCACCCCCTCAGCATGGGGGACGGCTTCGGTACGCGGGGTGGGGGGCTTCGTCTGCAACACACCGGGAACGCTAGCCGCGTACGGTGGTCCCCCGCATCGGGCCAGGGGACCAGTCAGGTCCTAGGACCTGTCGTCCCGGGCCCGGCTGTGGTGGCCGTCGTGCGTTGCGCGTTGCGCGTTGCGCGTGGTGCGTGGTGCGTGGTGCGTGGTGCGTGTGCGTGTGCGTTCAAGAAAAGGACGGACCACTCAAGAGCGGCACTTGTGACCCTTCATCATCTGTTGTGACTTGAGTCACAGAGTGCAATATTTGTTGACCCTGTGTACCGGGTGCACAGCTCAGTGTGATTCAGTGGCCGTGACACTGCAGTAAGTACGTCAAGTACGTCGATATGAAATCTGGAGTGCTGTCGAGGTCTCGGGGAGTGCGAGCGATGGAGGCCGAGTCGGAGCCGTACGTCCGTCTTGCGACGATGCGGCAGCTGCACCAGGCCGTGGCCGATCTCAACACGGCGCGGAGCCTGGCCGACACACTGCAGACCGTCGCCGACGGAATCGTCGCCGGTCTCGGCTACGAGCTCGCCTGCGTCAACCTCGTCCGTCCCGACGGTGATCTCGTCGTCGCCGCCTTCGCCGGCAACAGCGCCGCCGAGGCCCTGATCACCGGCCGCGTCGGCTCCCGCACCTCCTGGGAGCGTCGGCTGGCCATGGGCGAGATATGGGACGAGCTCCGCTTCATACCCCACACCGACGGCTGGGTCCTCCTCGACGACGACGTCCCGCAGTGGCACACCGAGGGCCCCGAACCCCGCTTCGAGGACGAGTGGCACCCGCAGGACCGGCTCTACGCCCCGATGTACGCCTCGGGCGGCGGCCTCGACCTCCTCGGCGTCATATCCGTCGACCGCCCACGCAACGGGCGCAGGCCCGGCGCCTGGGGGCGCGAGGCGCTCCAGATGTACGCGTCCCAGTCGGCCATCGCGATCAGTAACGCCAGGCTCCGGGCAAACATGCAGCGCGCCCTGGTCCGCCTGGAGCGCGAACAGCAGGCGCTGCGGGCCAGCGAGGAATCCTTCCGCCAGGCCTTCGAGTACGCCCCCAGCGGCATGGCCATCGCGGAGATCGGCGGCGACCAGCACGGCAGGCTGCTGCGCACCAACGACGCCCTGTGCCGGCTCCTGGGCCGCCCCGCCTCGGTGCTGCGCCGCTACTCCTTCGCCGACCTGGTCCACCCCGAGGACATCGGCACCCTGCTCCGCACCTCCGCCGAGGGCGGCCGTGCCGAGCTGCGGCTGGGCCGCCGGGACGGCACCTATCTGTGGGTCTCGCTGCGCAACTCCGTCGTCGCGGACACCGCGGACGGGCCGCGCTTCCTGCTCACGCACGTCGAGGACATAGAGGAGCGCAAGCGCCACGAGCTGAACCTCGCGCACCGCGCTTCGCACGACGCCCTGACCGGGCTGCCCAACAGTGCGGAGCTGCGGGCCCGGCTCAGCGCCCGGCTGTGCGAGCGCCCGCACTCGGTGGCGTCCACCGACGTGCAGGCGCTGGACGCGGCCTACGGCGATGTGGACGAGGCCCAGGCGCACGGCTTCCCCGTCGAGGCGTTCGACGCCGGGCGGGGTGTCGGCCCGTACGACCACCATGTGCATTCCGTCGCACCGGACACGGTGGACGACGACGGGTCGAAGGGGCTGGCGGTCCTCTTCTGCGACCTGGACGGCTTCAAGTCGATCAACGACCGCTTCGGCCATCACACGGGTGACGCGGTTCTCATCGAGGTCGCCCGGCGGCTCACCACGTGTGTCCGCGACGGGGACACCGTCGCCCGGCTCGGGGGTGACGAATTCGTCGTTCTCGCGGACGGGCTGGGGTCCGCGGACGCCGCGGACCTGGCCGTACGTCTGCGTAACGCCATCATTCCGCCCATTCGGGTCGACGGCCGGGCGGTCCGGGTCGGGGCGAGTTTCGGTATCGGCTGGGCCGCCTGCGGCATGACCGCCGAAGAGGTGCTGCGCTCCGCCGACCAGCGGATGTACGTCGAGAAGCGGTCCCGTTCGAAGGTTCACCGCCGGGCCGGCTGACGTTCGCCGGCACGTGGTTTCGGGGGTGCGCGGCTCAGTGGGTTCTCCCCTCCGGCAATTCTTGGTGTGGTCCGTTCGGGGTAGGCTCGGCCGGTCGGCCACGGCTGGCGATATTCGGCGACGGCTGGCGACATGGTGAGGAGTGACCCAGGGATGGCCGGGAACAACGGCGCGAGCACACCCGAGGACGACGATCCGTTCGGCTACCTCTACGAGGACGGACAGGCAGCCGGTGCACAGCCACCGGGGCAGGGTGGACAGGGCGGCTACGGCTACCCGGGTCCCGCCGCGCAGCCGGGCGTGCCACGGACCTCGTACAACCAGGTGCGGACCGTCGGCGAGCGCCAGTACGGGCAGGTGCCGCCGCAGCAGGCGTACGGGCAGCAGCAGGCGCCCTACGGTCAGCCGAACGCCCAGTACAACCAGCCGAACGCGCAGTACGCGGCCCCGGAGACGTACCCCGGTGGCGCCACCACGCAGGTGCCCCACCAGGGCGGCCGCGGCAGTGGCGGCGGTTCCGGCAAGGGGGGCCCGAACACCAAGGGCCTGCTGATCGGGGCGGTCGCGGTGGTCGCGGTCGTACTCATCGGCATCGGAGCCGCGCTGATGACGAGCGACGACAAGGACAAGAAGAAGGACGAGGCCACGTCGTCCGCCGGCGCGGGCGGTCAGGTCGAGCAGTCGCCGACCCCGGAGCCGTCCAAGAGTTCCGCGGCCCCCGTCGAGCTCCCGAAGCAGGACGCGGCGTCGCTCAAGCTCGGCGGCGACGCGGGGCTCGACAACACCGTCAAGGGTGCCAAGAGCAACAACGGGCAGTACATCAACCTCAACGCCGTGGGCAGGTCCGCGACCTGGTCCGTCGAGGTGCCGGAGGCCGGCGAGTACACGCTGTTCGTGACGTACGGCGTGCCGGGCAAGGACGCCAAGACGTCGCTCACGGTGAACGCCGAGGATCCGCGCTCCATCAACATGACGAACTTCGCCAACGCCCCCGAGGGCGATCTGGAGAAGGGGTGGACGACGACGTACGCCTACGTCAACCTCACCAAGGGTCCGAACACCTTGATGATCTCCTGCAACGAGGGCGACCAGTGTGATGCCAACCTGGACCAGCTGTCGCTGAAGGCCGGTCACCAGAAGCGCTGACCTGCCCCGTCCATACGTGTTCCGGCCCCTCGCCCAGCGGCGAGGGGCCGGTCGCGTTTCTCAGCCCATCAGGGCGAGGAAGCCGGCCACCGTCGCGGCCATCGCCTCGCGGCCGGGGGCGATGTACTTGCGCGGGTCCACGCCGGTGGTGTGCTCGGCCAGGTGGGCGCGGACGGCTCCGGTGAACGCCGTGTTCAGTGCCGTACCGACGTTGATCTTGACCATGCCGGAGGACGCGACGGCCTGGCGGATCTCCTCGTCGGGGACGCCGCTGGAGCCGTGCAGTACCAGCGGGACGGGGACGGCGTCGCGCAGCCGGCCGATCAGTGCGTGGTCCAGGGCGGCGGTGCGCTCGGTCATGGCGTGCGAGGAGCCGACGGCGACGGCCAGGGCGTCGACGCCGGTGGCGCGGACGTACGCGGCGGCCTCGGCCGGGTCGGTGCGGACGCCGGGGGCGTGGGCGTCGAGCGGGGCCTCGCCCTCCTTGCCGCCGACCTTGCCGAGCTCGGCCTCGATCCAGATGGAGCGCTCGTGGCCCCAGGCGACCGCGGCGGCGGTGGCCCGCACGTTCTCCTCGTAACCCAGCTTGGAGGCGTCGAACATGACCGAGCCGAAGCCCTCGTCGTGTGCCTGGTGCAGCAGTTCCACGGACTCGACGTGGTCGAGGTGGAGGGCGAGGGGGACGCCGGAGGTGCGGGCGACGGCCGCTGCGGCGGCGGCGATGGGGGCGAGCCGGCCGCCGTGGAACTTCACGGCGTTCTCGGAGATCTGGAGGATGGCGGGGGCGCCGGCGCGCTCGGCCCCGGCGGCGATCGCCTCGGCGTGCTCCAGCGTGATGACGTTGAAGGCGGCGATCCCGCGTCCCTCGGCCTGGGCGGCGGAGACGAGTTCACCGGTGCTGACGAGCGGCATGCTGACCTCTGTGGTTTCCTCGGGCCCGGCGGACGGGCCCGGTGGGGGCGCGGCGTTCAGGCCGCGTCTGCGTGTTCCTCGATACCGACGCGCGGCAGCAGCTCCTCGTACGCCGCACGGTCGAAGTCACCGGCCGTGGGGGAGAGCACGGTCGCCGTCGACAGTGCCACCGCCCGTCGCAGCCGGTCCGGCCAGTCCAGGCCCTCCACGAGCCCGGACAGCAGTCCGGCCACCGCGGAGTCGCCGGCCCCGGTCGGATTGCCCTTGACGGGCGCGGGCGGGGACGCCTGCCAGGTGCCGTCGGGGGAGACCGCCAGCATGCCGTCGGGGCCCAGCGAGGCGATCACCCCGTGCGCCCCGCGGCGGCGGGCGTCCCGGGCGCCGCGCAGGGGTTCGCGGGCGCCGGTGAGCTGGGCGAGCTCGTCGGCGTTCGGCTTGATCAGGTCGGGGCGGGCGGCGATGCCGCGGCGCAGCGGTTCGCCGCTGGTGTCCAGGAGGACGGGGACGCCCGCGGTGCGGGCGAGGCGGACCAGTTCGGCGTACGCGCCCACGTGGATACCGGGCGGCAGGCTGCCGCACAGGGCGACGGCGTCGGCGGCGGTGAGCAGTTCGCCGTACGAGCCGAGGAACGCGGTCCACTCGTCGGCGGTGACGTGCGGTCCGGGTTCGTTGAACTGGGTGGTGTCCCCGGTGGTGCGGTCGACGACGGCCAGGGTGCGCCGGGTGTCGCCGGCCACGGGAACGAGGGCGTCGGTGACGGTCGCGGGGCCGGAGGGGAGTGCGGCGAGCAGTTCGCGCAGCACGGCTCCGGTGGTGCCTCCGACGAAGCCGGTGACGACGCTGTCGTGGCCGAGGGCGGCGAGCACGCGGGCGACGTTGACGCCCTTGCCGCCGGGGCGCTCGGAGAGGTCGGTGACGCGGTGGCTGGAGTGCGGGACGAGTGCCGGTACGCCGTACGTCAGGTCGAGTGCCGTGTTCAGCGTGACCGTGAGGATCACCTCGGCCGCCCCTTCGATCCGTATGGAGCGCGGATCTCTTTCCAGAACGCGCTTTCCCTGCTGGTTTCCTACGCGATCATGTCAAAGAGACGGCGGTCGGCCCAGACGTCGGAACCAACCGCCGTCTCTTCGTTACGTCGATACGTCGATACGTCGTTACGCGGAGGGCGGTCCGGTCAGGCGGACCGGACCGCCTGCGGCCGCACGATCCACTCGCCCTTGCGCATGACGCCCTTGAGCCGGAACTCCTCGTCCAGGACGACGAGGTCGGCGTCCTTGCCGGGCTCCAGCGAGCCGACCCGGTCGTACACACCGAGGAGCCGGGCCGGGTTGGCGGAGATGGACTGCACCACGTCGCCGACCGCGATCCGGTCGATGGTGACGGCCCGGTGGAACGCGGTGTCCAGGGTGAGGGTGGAGCCCGCGATGGAGCCGCCCTCGACGAGCCGGGCGACGCCGTCCTTGACCTCGACGGCGAGCGGGCCGAGCTGGTACTGGCCGTCGCCGAAGCCGGCCGCGTCCATGGCGTCGGTGATCAGTGCGACGCGGTGCGCGCCCGCGTGGTGGTAGGCGAGCTCCAGGGCGGCCGGGTGCAGGTGCGTGCCGTCGTTGATGAGTTCGACGGTGATCCGCTCGTCCTCCAGGAGGGCGGCGATCGGGCCGGGTGAGCGGTGTCCGAAGGGCGGCATCGCGTTGTACAGGTGCGTGGCCACGGTGGCACCGGCGTCGATCGCCTCGACGGTCTGCTCGTACGTGGCGTCCGTGTGCCCGATCGCGGCGATGACGCCGTGTTCGGCGAGCAGCCGTACGGAGTCGATGCCGCCGGGCAGTTCGGTGGCGAGCGTGAACATCTTCGCGGTGCCGCGCGCCGCGTCCATCAGCTTGCGGACCTCGGCCGGGTCCGGGTGGCGCAGCAGCCCCTCGCTGTGGGCGCCCTTGCGGCACGGGGAGATGAAGGGGCCCTCGAAGTGGATGCCGGCCAGGTCGCCCTGTTCGACGAGCTCGGAGAGGATGCCGGCCCGTTCGGCGAGGAAGTCCATCTCGCCGGTGACGGTGGAGGCGACCAGGGTGGTGGTGCCGTGCTCGCGGTGGGTGCGGACGCCGGTGAGGACGTCCTCCACGGTGCCGGAGGTGAAGGAGCCGCCACCGCCGCCGTGGTTGTGCATGTCCACGAAGCCGGGAACGATCCAGTGGCCGGACAGGTCGACGATCCGGGCGTCCTCCGCCCGGCTGCCGGCGATGCGGGTGCCTTCGACGATCACCCGGCCGTTCTCGACGGTGCCGGTGGGGAGTACCACCCGGGCACCTGCGAGAACGGTGCTGTCTGCGCGTCCGGCCATCAGGCGGATACCTCCGTGGAGAGAAGATCCCAGGCGAGCAGCCCTGCGCCCAGGCATCCGGCGGTGTCCCCGAGGGCCGCCGGGACGATGTGGGGCAGCTTCTGGAACGTGACGCGTTCCTCGACGGCCGCACGGAGTGGTGTGAACAAGGTTTCCCCGGCCTCGGCGAGACCGCCACCGATGATGAGCGTGCGGGGGTCGAGCAGGGTGAGCGCGGTGACCAGTCCGGCGGCGAGCGCGTCGACGGCATCGCGCCAGACCTCGACGGCCTTCGGGTCGCCCGATTCGACGGCCTTGGCGCAGTCGGCGGCATCGGCCTCCGGGGCGCCGGAGGCGGCGGCCCAGGCGCGGCTGACGGCGGACGCGGAGGCCAGCGTCTCGAGGCAGCCGCGCTGGCCGCAGGGGCAGTCCGGGCCGTCCGGCCGGATCACGATGTGGCCGATCTCGCCCGCGTAGCCGTGTGCGCCCGCCTCGATGGCACCCGCGATGCCGATGGCTCCGGCGATCCCGGTGCCCAGCGGGATGAACATGAACCGGTCCGCGCCCCGGCCCGCCCCGATCCGGCCCTCGGCGAGCCCGCCGGTCCTGACGTCGTGGCCGAGGGCCACCGGTACGCCACCGAGCCGTTCGCCGAGCAGCCGGCGCATGGGTACGTCGCGCCAGCCCAGGTTCGCCGCGTAGACGGCGACCCCGTTCTCGGCGTCGATGATGCCGGGCACCGCGACGCCGGCCGCGAGGGCGCTCTCGCCGAAGTGCTCCTCGCCGTACGCGCGCAGATCCGCCGCGAAGGCGAGGATCGACTCCACGACGGCGTCGGGCCCCCGCTCTCTGCCGGTCGCGCGCCGTGCCTCGTAGAGCAGGGTGCCGTCGGCCCCGACCAGTGCGGCCTTCATTCCGGTGCCGCCCACATCGAGGGCGATGACGTGTTTCACGGGGAACAGTTTCGCCCGACGAACCCCAAAAGGTCTAGTCCACTATCGCTGTTTGTTGCGCATCCATACAAAATCGGGGCCACAACCCGGCGGCAACCGGCCACAACCCGCCGACAAGGGCCTGCGCCCTGTTCGGCGGATCGGGGCCCGGCAGCGCTACCCCGGAAGGATCACGCTGCGCGACAGGTTGCGCGGATGGTCCGGGTCGTAGCCCTTCGACTCCGCGAGGACCACCGCGAGCCGCTGCGCCCGGATCAGGTCGGCCATCGGGTCGGCCGACCGGTGGGCGACGAGCGTCCCGCCGACCGCCGCGACCTCACCGGCGAGCCCCTCGGGCAGTGCGCCGAAGACCCACGCCACCCGGTTCGGACCGGTGATCGCGATCGGGCCGTGCCGGTACTCCATCGCGGGGTACGACTCGGTCCAGGCGCCCGCCGCCTCGCGCATCTTCAGCCCGGCCTCCTGCGCGAGACCGTAGGTCCAGCCGCGCCCGAGGAACGTCCACTGCTCGGCCGCGACCACCGCCTCGTCCAGCGGCTCGGTCACCGCCAGCTCCGCGTCCACGGCCGCCTCGGCGACCGTCTTCACGCCGGCCGGGAGCGGGCCCGCCGCCTCCAGGCCCGCCCGCAGGAACGCGAGGGCGGTGGTGGCGAACCGGGTCTGGACCACCGACTCCTCGTCCGCCCAGTCCAGGACGGCCACGCCGTCGGCGGCCTCCATGACCGGCGTCTTCGGGTCGGCGGTCAGCGCCAGCGTGGGCGTCCTGCCGCGCAGCTCGCCCAGCAGCGCCAGCACCTCGCTCGTCGTACCGGAACGGGTGATCGCCACGACCCGGTCGTACGCCCGCCCGGCCGGGAACTCCGAGGAGGCGTACGCGTCCGTCTCGCCCTGCCCGGCCGCCTCCCGCAGTGCCGCGTAGGCGATGGCCATGAACCAGGAGGTGCCGCACCCGGTCACGGCGACCCGCTCGCCCGGACGCGGCAGCCCGTCGAAGGAGGCGCCCGCCTCCGCGGCACGACGCCAGCAGCTGGGCTGGGTGGCGATTTCTGATGCGGTACGGGACATGCTGGACGGCTCCTCGCGGCTGGGCGCTGGCTGGGGCGGCTCGTGGTGGACGCGCCGGGTCCTGCCCGGCCGAGACCTCCTTAGCAGTCGCTCCGCGTCCCGTGCAATGCTGCTTTGCTGCGAAAGCGATACCTCGGTGGTATAGACCTGCTGTCCGGGGTGGTGCAAAATCGCAGCTCATCCGGAGGGCCCCCATGCCGACGTGGGTGCCGCGGGTGGCGCAATCGACGAGGGACGGACTGGGCTGTGCAGCGGCGTTACTTGGGACTGACGGCGGCTGTCGCCGCACTGGGCATGACGGTCACACTGGCGGGCTGCGGCGCCGACGGCGGCTCGGGCGACGTAACGCTGAAACTGGTCGCGGCCGACTACGGCACCGGCGAGGCAGACAAGTCGCAGACGTACTGGGACGGGATCGCCCGGAGCTTCGAGGCGTCCCACCCCGGCATCAAGGTCGACGTGACCGTCCTTCCCTGGACGGACGTCGACCGCAAGGTCGCCGAGATGGTGAAGGACGGAAAGGCCCCCGACATCGCGCAGATCGGCGCGTACGCGGACTACGCCAAGGCCGGCAAGCTCTACTCCGCCGACCAGATGCTCAGCATCCCCACCCAGGCCAACTTCCTGCCGAAGCTCGCGGAGGCCGGCCGGGTCAGCCGGGTCCAGTACGGGCTGCCGTTCGTGGCCAGCACCCGGCTGCTCTTCTACAACAAGGACCTCTTCTCCCGGGCGGGCCTCAAGGCCCCGCAGACCTGGGACGACATAGCCGCCGACGCGACGGCGCTCAAGCAGCGCGGGGTGAAGTACCCGTTCGCGCTGCCGCTGGGCCAGGAGGAGGCGCAGGCCGAGACCATGATGTGGCTGCTCAGCGGCGGCGGTGGCTACACCGACGACGTGGGCTCGTACAACATCGACTCGGCCGAGAACGTCCAGACCTTCGACTGGCTGAAGTCGAACCTCGTCGACAAGGGCCTCGTCGGCCCCGTCGCCCCCGGCAAGCTCGACCGCGCCAAGGCCTTCGCGGCGTTCACCAAGGGCGACGTCGGCATGCTCAACGGCCACCCCACCCTGATGGAGGAGGCCCAGAAGCAGGGCGTGAACTTCGGCATGGTGCAGCTGCCCGGCGCCGACGGGCCGACCAAGGCGTCGATGGGCGTCGCCGACTGGATCATGGGGTTCAAGCAGAACGGCCACCGTGTCGAGATGGGCAAGTTCTTCGACTTCATGTTCAGCGACAAGAACGTGATCGAGTTCGCCGACAAGTACGACCTGCTGCCGGTCACCGACTCCGCGTCGGCGGCGATGGAGGACGACCCCAAGTCCAAGCCGCTCCACCAGTTCCTGGCTGCGCTGCCGGACGCCGAGTTCTACCCGGTCGGCAAGACGTCCTGGGCCCAGGCCAGTGAGTCGATCAAGGAGAACATCGGCAGGGCGGTCGAGCCGGGAGCGAACCCGCAGAGCGTGCTCCAGCACATCGCGCAGGAGGCAACGGCCGCGGAGAGCGCGGAGTAGCGGCCCGAGGCCGGCGCAATATATTGGCTGATATGACCGCCCTCCCCCCGAACGGCCCCGACGACGAGCCCGTCCCGCCCGCCCAGCTCTCCGACCGGGACCGCGCGGTGCTGGCGGTCGAGCGGCAGTCGTGGGCGGGGCCGGGGGCGAAGGAGCGGGCGATCAGGGAACAGCTCGGCATCTCCCCGACCCGCTATTACCAGCTGCTGAACGCCCTGCTCGACGACCGCCGGGCCCTGGAGGCGGACCCGGTGACGGTGAACCGCCTGCGCCGGGTGCGGGACGCGCGGCGGGGCCGCCGCTGACACCCGGGGCGCTGCCCCGGACCCCGCGCCTCAAACGCCGGCGGGGCTGGATTCCGGCCCCGGCCGATCAAAACCAAGCCCCGGCCGATCAAAACCAAGCCCCGCCGGGCAAAACCAAGCCCCGCCGGGCAAAACCAAGCCCCGCCGGGCAAAACCAAGCCCCGCCGGGCAAAACCAAGCCCCTCCGGCGATTGAGGAGCGGGGTCCGGGGCAGCGCCCCGGGAGCACCCGCG
>NZ_JBITIE010000014.1:0-62453 GCF_044458665.1 Streptomyces sp. NPDC050422 | reverse complement strand
GCACAGGCACCCGCGCACAGGCACCCGCGCACAGGCACCCGCGCACAGGCACCCGCGCACAGGCACCCGCGCACAGGCACCCGCGCACAGGCACCCGCGCACAGGCACCCCCGCACACGCCCCGCACACAGGCCACCGCCTATAGGCTCGGCCCATGGGCAGCAACCCGCACACCCCGCCCCTGCCGGCCCCGACCACCCCCGCCGGTCAGGAGGGTCTCGCCGCGCTCCTCGCCCGGCCCGACCGCGCCGTCATCGCACTCGACTTCGACGGAACGCTCGCCGACATCGTCCCGGACCCCGAACAGGCCCGCGCCCACCCCGGCACCGTCGAGGCACTGGCCGCACTCGCCCCCAAGGTCGCGTCGATCGCCGTGATCACCGGCCGCCCGGCCGGCGTCGCGGTCCGCTACGGCGGCTTCGCCGGCGTCCTGGGACTGGACCGGCTCGTCGTCCTCGGCCACTACGGCGCCGAACGCTGGGACGCCGTCTCCGGCACCGTCCGCGCCCCCGCCCCGCACCCCGGCGTCGCCGCCGTCCGGGCCGAACTCCCCGGCGTGCTCGACCGGTTCGACTCCTGGCACGGCACCTGGATAGAGGAGAAGGGGCAGGCGCTCGCCGTCCACACCCGCCGCGCCGCCGACCCGCAGGCCGCCTTCGACGCCCTGCGCGGCCCCCTGGGCGAGCTCGCCGCCCGCCACGGGCTGATCGTCGAACCGGGCCGCCTGGTCCTGGAGTTGCGCCCCTCCGGCATGGACAAGGGCGTGGCCCTCACCCAGTACGTACGCGAGACCGGCGCCGAGTCCGTCCTGTACGCGGGCGACGACCTGGGCGACCTCGCCGCCTACGCCGCCGTCGACAAGCTCCGCACCGAGGGCCCCGACGGCACCCCCGGCCTGCTGATCTGCAGCGGCAGCGCGGAAGTGCCCGAACTGGCCGAACGCGCCGACCTGTCGCTGCCGGGGCCCGGGGCCGTCGTCGCGTTCCTGTCAGCCCTGGCGCAGCGCCTCTAGCTGGTCCAGGAACCACTGCTGCGGCGGCAGCGCGGTCGCCGCCGCGGCCAGCCGCTTCGTGCGCGCCGCCCGCTCGTCGTCCGCCATCGTCAGCGCCTCGTGCAGCGCGTCGGCGGTGGCGGACACGTCGTACGGGTTCACCGTGATCGCGTCGGCGCCCAGCTCCTCGTACGCCCCGGCCTCCCGCGACAGCACCAGCGCGCAGCCGTGGTCGGAGACGACCGGGACCTCCTTGGCGACCAGGTTCATCCCGTCCCGGATCGGGTTGACGAGGGCGACGTCCGCCAGCCGGTACGCCCCCAGCGAGCGGGCGAAGTCGTCCTTGACGTGGAGGACGACCGGGGTCCAGTCCGCCGTCCCGTACTCCGCGTTGATCCCGTCGGCGACGCGCTGCACCTCGGCCGTGTACTCGCGGTAGACCGCCAGGTCCTGTCGCGAGGGGTAGGCGAACGCGATGTGGACGACGCGCCCGCGCCACTCGGGCCGCCCGTCGAGCAGGGCGCGGTAGGCGAGCATCCCGCGGACGATGTTCTTGGACAGTTCCGTACGGTCCACCCGCACGATCGTCTTCCGGCCGGGGCCCACCTGTTCCCGCAGCGCCGCCATCCGCTCGTCCACGTCCGCCTCGTGCGCGCGGCGGCGCAGGAAGTCCGCGTCGGCACCGAGACCGTGCACCCCGATCCGGGTATGCCCCGTGCCACCGAGGATCTCCGTGCAGCAGCCGATGAACGCATCGGCCCAGCGGCGGGTCAGGAACGCCGCCCGGTCGGCGCCGAGGATGCCGCGCAGCAGCTGTTCGGCGATGTCGTCGGGCAGCAGCCGGAAGTAGTCGACGGGCGCCCACGGCGTGTGCGAGAAGTGGCCGATCCTGAGGTCGGGGCGGAGCTCGCGGAGCATGCCGGGCACCAGGGCCAGGTGGTAGTCCTGCACGAGGACCGCCGCGCCCTCGCCCGCCTCCTCGGCGAGCGCCTCGGCGAAGGCCCGGTTGTACGTCTCGAAGGCGGCCCACTGACGGCGGAACTCCGCGTCGAAGACGGGCTCGACGGGGGTCTGGTAGAGCAGGTGGTGGACGAACCAGAGCACCGAGTTCGCGATGCCGTTGTACGCGTCGGCGTGCACGTCCGCGTCGATGTCGAGCATCCGGACGCCCGGCTCGCCGACCCCGCGACGCACTGCCTCGCGGTCACCGTCCCCGAGGGCGGCGCAGACCCACATCTTGTCGTCCACGGCGCTCAGGCCGGAGACGAGTCCGCCCCCGCCGCGCCGGGAGTCGAGGGAGCCGTCCTCGCGCAGCGCGTACGAGACGGGGCCGCGGTTGGACGCGACGAGAACCTGGGCAGCGGGCTGAGGGGCGTGCTCGGAGACCATGGGCGGAATCTAGCCCGATCACCAACCGCCCAAACGTGCGAAGCCGGACGGTGTCACGCCGCTCGGCGTGAAACGTACTCCTCGATCTCGCGCATCGGCGGCCGCTCCTCGGTGTCCACCGGGTAGGTGTGCGGGACGAATCCGTGCTCGCCGCGCTCGAACTGGGTCAGCGACGGGCGCACCAGATGCCCGCGGGACAGGCGGAGTTGGGCGGTCCGGTAGATCGCGGCCGCCATCCGGCCGAGCGCCTGGCCGTCCTGGTGGCGGTGCTTCCTGACCCCGACGTCGACCTGGGCGAGCGCGTCCAGGCCGACCGTGTGCAGGGCGTCGACGAGCAGACCCAGCTCCACTCCGTAACCGACGGGGAACGGCAGCCGCTCCAGCAGTGAGCGGCGCACGGCGTACTCGCCGCCCAGCGGCTGGACGAAACCGGCCAGCTGGGGCCAGTGCAGATTGAGCAGCGGGCGTGCCACCATTTCGGTGACCCGGCCGCCCTGCCCCGTGGTGTCGCCGAACGGGCGGTCGTACATCGCCTTGACGAACTGCACCGAGGGATCGGTCAGCAGCGGACCGACGATGCCGGAGACGAACTCCGCCGAGAAGTCCTTCAGGTCCGCGTCGATGAAGCAGACGATGTCGCCGCCGGTCACCAGGAGTGACCGCCAGAGGACCTCGCCCTTGCCGGGGACGGCCGGGATGCGGGGCAGGATCGCGTCCCGGTGGACCACCCGGGCGCCCGCCCGGCGGGCGACCTCGGTGGTGGCGTCCGTGGAGCCGGAATCGATCACCACGAGCTCGTCGACCAGCCGGACCTTCTCCATGAGCTCGCGCCGGATCGTCGTGACGATGTCCCCGACCGTCGCCGCCTCGTTCAGCGCGGGCAGCACCACACTCACGCTCGCGCCGTTCCCGGCGTCGAGCAGACGGTCCAGCGGACGGTCGGCGGCTGACCAGGAACGCCTGGTCAGCCAGCGTTCGACCTCTTCCAGCACGGTCGATACTCCCTGTATGTGATCCATCTCGCGGTACGGACGACTATCTCAACAGTCCGGTGCTTCGGTTACAGTCTTGAACAACGCAGATGACCGTCGCATGCCGGGGTCCGTCCGCCGATAAACGCCTGGATCCATGGTCCAGTGCCACAGCGCTCATCCAGAGGGACTGAGGGAACGGCCCGTTGAAGTCCCGGCAACCCTCCCGCCGACCGCGAGGTCAGGTGGGGAAGGTGCCAATTCCGTCTCGTGACGAAATGCGTCGCGAGGAAGATGAGGAAAGGACCTCGCCATCATGGCTGTTGAGACTGTTGCAGCACACACCGAAGCTTCCGTGGACCTCGGTCCCGCCGCGGCGCTTTCCTGTCGCGAATGCGGAGAACGGTTCGCACTCGGCCCCCTTTTCGCCTGCGCGTCCTGTTTCGGGCCGCTCGAAGTGGCGTACGACCTGCCGAGCGGCTCCCCGGACGAGCTGAAGAAGCGCATCGAGGCCGGACCCAACAACATCTGGCGCTACGCGCCGCTGCTGCCGGTCCCCTCCGATGTCGCGGACAAGCCCAACATCAACCCCGGCTTCACCAAGCTGGTCAAGGCCGACAACCTCGCCCGCGAGCTGGGCGTCACCGGCGGCCTGTACGTCAAGGACGACTCCGGCAACCCGACGCACTCCTTCAAGGACCGCGTCGTCGCGATCGCCGTCGAGGCCGCCCGCGCCTTCGGATTCACCACCCTGTCCTGCTCCTCCACCGGCAACCTCGCCGGCGCCGTCGGCGCAGCCGCCGCCCGGGCCGGCCTGCGCTCCTGCGTGTTCATCCCGCACGACCTGGAGCAGGGCAAGGTCGTCATGGCCGCGGTGTACGGCGGTGAGCTGGTCGGTATCGAGGGCAACTACGACGACGTCAACCGCTTCTGCTCCGAGCTCATCGGCGACCCGCTCGGCGAGGGCTGGGGCTTCGTCAACGTCAACCTGCGTCCGTACTACGGCGAAGGCTCCAAGACCCTCGCGTACGAGATCTGCGAGCAGCTCGGCTGGCAGCTGCCCGACCAGATCGTCATCCCGATCGCGTCCGGCTCGCAGCTCACGAAGATCGACAAGGGCCTCCAGGAGCTGATCAAGCTCGGCCTGGTCGAGGACAAGCCGTACAAGATCTTCGGTGCCCAGGCCGAGGGCTGCTCCCCGGTCTCCGCCGCCTTCAAGGCCGGTCACGACGTGGTCCGCCCGCAGAAGCCGAACACGATCGCCAAGTCCCTGGCGATCGGCAACCCGGCCGACGGCCCGTACGTCCTGGACATCGCCCGCCGCACCGGTGGCGCCGTCGAGGACGTCAACGACGAGCAGGTCGTCGACGCGATCAAGTTGCTGGCGCGCACCGAGGGCATCTTCGCCGAGACCGCGGGCGGGGTGACGGTCGGCGTGACGAAGAAGCTGATCGACGCCGGCCTGCTGGACCCGGCGCTCACCACCGTCGTCCTGAACACCGGAGACGGCCTCAAGACGCTGGACGCGGTGGCCGCCACCTCGCAGGCGACCGCGACGATCCGCCCGAGCCTGGACGCCTTCCGCGAAGCCGGCCTCGGCACCAGCTGACCACTCACCCGAGACTTCAGGAAGGGCACCCACCATGAGCGTCAAGGTCCGTATCCCCACCATCCTCCGCACCTACACGGGCGGCCAGGCCGAGGTCCCGGCCGAGGGCACGACCCTCTCCCAGGTCATCCAGTCCCTGGAGAAGGACCACCCGGGCATCGCCGCCCGCGTACTGGACGACCAGGGCAAGCTGCGCCGCTTCGTGAACGTGTACGTCAACGACGACGATGTGCGCTTCGAGGGCGGCCTGGACGCGGCCACCCCGGACGGCGCCGGTATCTCGATCATCCCGGCCGTCGCCGGCGGCTGCTGAGCCGCGGCCCGGGCCCTTCGAGGCCGCCGGGCCGACTTCACAGCGTGACCACGATTGCCCCCTCCGCGAGAGAAGCGGAGGGGGCAATTCTGCATGGTTGAGCGCGGTACAGTGAGGGAAGCCCCCTTCGCTGCCCGTGCCCCCCGCATATGAGAATGCGCCTGGCCACGACAAGATGCAGCCAAAGTACGTGAGCTCCTTGCGCCATAAGTCGCCTTTGCCTGGCCTGACTTGCCCTGGAATCTCATGAATCCCTCACATTCGGGCGATCGGTGCTGCCCAGAATTCTCGTCCGATTGACCTGTTGCAGAGGGCAGTTGGGCAGATACATTCGGCCGCGGTCGACGCGTTCCGGCGCACGCACCCTCTCCTGTCGGAGGGTGAGTTCTGACCCGGGTCCGCGAAGTGCGGTCCCGTGCAAGGGCCAGTA
This sequence comes from Streptomyces sp. NPDC050422, assembly GCF_044458665.1. Classification (NCBI taxonomy): domain Bacteria; kingdom Bacillati; phylum Actinomycetota; class Actinomycetes; order Kitasatosporales; family Streptomycetaceae; genus Streptomyces; species Streptomyces sp. NPDC050422. Next base: position 56,750 of record NZ_JBITIE010000014.1, on the reverse strand, counting down.
ATAGGGGAGTTAGGCATGGCTCAGGGCACCGTCAAGTGGTTCAACGCGGAGAAGGGGTACGGCTTCATCGCGGTCGACGGTGGTGCGGATGTTTTCGTCCACTACAGCGCGATCCAGATGGACGGGTACCGCACCCTCGAAGAGGGTCAGCGAGTTGAATTCGAGATCTCGCAGGGCCAGAAGGGGCCCCAGGCGGACATGGTCAAGCTCGCCGTCGGCTGAGCCCGTCGGCCGCGACACAGTCGGCCAACGACACTACTCACGCACGGAGGGCCCGTACCCCTGAGGTACGGGCCCTCCGCGCGTCCCGGGCCACTTCCGCGCACCCCTCGCCGCTGTCCACGCTCCGAGGAGGACGCTTGCGCCCACCGGTCGCCCGACCACCTCCCCTCAAGGAGCCTTCGGCGCTTGCACTCGACGGGGTCGAGTGCTAATTATTGGTTAGCACTCTCTGGGTGAGAGTGACAGAAACTTGGACCGGGCCGGTGAGGCCCGCAGGTCTCCGGGGCAAGGAACCGGCAGACAGGCAGGCCGTCCGTCGCGGGCGCCTCTCGGTCCGGAGAAATCCACCCCTGTCCGGGAGGACCACTTCATATGGCCAAGATCATCGCCTTCGACGAGGAGGCCCGGCGCGGTCTTGAGCGCGGCATGAACCAGCTCGCCGACGCCGTCAAGGTCACCCTCGGCCCCAAGGGCCGCAACGTCGTCCTTGAGAAGAAGTGGGGCGCCCCCACGATCACCAACGATGGTGTTTCCATCGCCAAGGAGATCGAGCTGGAGGACCCGTACGAGAAGATCGGTGCGGAGCTGGTCAAGGAGGTCGCCAAGAAGACGGACGACGTCGCCGGCGACGGTACGACCACCGCCACCGTTCTGGCTCAGGCGCTCGTCCGCGAAGGCCTTCGCAACGTGGCCGCGGGTGCGAACCCGATGGCTCTCAAGCGGGGCATCGAGAAGGCCGTCGAGGCCGTCTCCGCCGCCCTCCTGGAGCAGGCCAAGGACGTGGAGACCAAGGAGCAGATCGCTTCGACGGCCTCCATCTCCGCCGCCGACACCCAGATCGGCGAGCTCATCGCCGAGGCCATGGACAAGGTCGGCAAGGAAGGCGTCATCACGGTCGAGGAGTCCCAGACCTTCGGTCTGGAGCTCGAGCTCACCGAGGGCATGCGCTTCGACAAGGGCTACATCTCGGCGTACTTCGCCACGGACATGGAGCGCATGGAGTCGTCCCTGGACGACCCGTACATCCTGATCGTGAACTCGAAGATCAGCAACGTGAAGGACCTCCTTCCGCTGCTCGAGAAGGTCATGCAGTCCGGCAAGCCGCTGCTGATCATCGCCGAGGACGTCGAGGGCGAGGCCCTGTCGACCCTGGTCGTCAACAAGATCCGTGGCACCTTCAAGTCCGTCGCCGTCAAGGCTCCGGGCTTCGGTGACCGCCGCAAGGCCATGCTCGGCGACATCGCCATCCTCACCGGTGGCACCGTCATCTCCGAGGAGGTCGGCCTCAAGCTGGAGAACGCCGGTCTCGACCTGCTCGGCCGCGCCCGCAAGGTCGTCATCACCAAGGACGAGACGACGATCGTCGACGGCTCCGGTGACAGCGACCAGGTCCAGGGTCGCGTCAACCAGATCCGTGCCGAGATCGAGAACTCCGACTCGGACTACGACCGCGAGAAGCTCCAGGAGCGCCTCGCGAAGCTGGCCGGCGGCGTGGCCGTCATCAAGGCCGGTGCCGCGACCGAGGTCGAGCTCAAGGAGCGCAAGCACCGCATCGAGGACGCGGTGCGCAACGCCAAGGCCGCCGTCGAGGAGGGCATCGTCGCCGGTGGTGGCGTGGCTCTGCTCCAGGCCTCGGCCGTCTTCGAGAAGCTCGAGCTCACGGGTGACGAGGCGACCGGCGCCAACGCCGTCAAGCTGGCGCTGGAGGCCCCGCTCAAGCAGATCGCCGTCAACGGTGGTCTCGAGGGTGGCGTCGTCGTCGAGAAGGTGCGCAACCTGCCGATCGGTCACGGCCTCAACGCCGCGACCGGCGAGTACGTCGACATGATCGCCGAGGGCATTCTCGACCCGGCGAAGGTCACGCGCTCCGCCCTGCAGAACGCCGCGTCCATCGCCGCGCTCTTCCTCACCACCGAGGCCGTCATCGCCGACAAGCCGGAGAAGGCCGCTGCCGGCGGCGCTCCGGGCGGCATGCCGGGCGGTGACATGGACTTCTGATCCTGACGGATCGGTAGCTCCTGCACAGCAGTACATGACACCGGCCCCCGGGGATTCGTCCCCGGGGGCCGGTGTCATGTCTGCCGAAGGGCTCTAGTGCCGCGGCAGGCAACGTTTGCCCCGTCGCGACGCCCGGCACGCACTCTCGCCGCACCGGCCGAAAGCCCGAGTACGTCCAGTACGAGGACTTCCGGCCGGCACGCCGAGAGCACGCACCGGACGCCGCTCCTTCACGGGCAAACGTTGCCCGCCGAGGCACTAGCGGCTGAACACCATCTCCGGGAAACGGCCTGACGGACCGTCCAGCAGATGGTCGTCGTGGCCGCGCAGCCACCGCCCGAAGAACGACGTCACATACGCCCGGGCCGCGGCCGCCGCCCGGTCCGGCCGCACCGTCCCGACCGCCGCCGTCAACCCGTCGCCGGGCTCCGCACCCTGCCGGGCGAGCTGCGGGAGCAGTACCTGTGCGTCCGTGTACGAGGCGTGGCGCGAGCCGGTCAGGGTGACGTTCGCCTTCCAGCCGGGGGTGTTGCGCCAGAACGCGGCCCAGGACGGCTGCTGCCGGTAGTCGCCCGAACCCTCGCTCTCCGTACCCATCAGCAGCAGCGGCCGGTCGAGCCCCTCCAGCGCCACCGTGCTCAGCCGGCTCCCGTCCGGCAGCTCCCCGCCGACGTAGTCCATCTGCCCGTCCATGTTGACGCCCGCCCGGATCCGGCGGTCGTCGTGCATCGCCTGGGCCGCGGTGAAGCCACCGGCGGAGTGGCCGAACATCCCGACCCGTCGCAGATCGAGTACGTCCCCGAAGCGCGTCCGGTTCAGCGCCGGCAGCCGGTCGAGGACGAACCGCGTATCGGCCACCCGTACCGCGACGACCTTCCGCAGCAGGGCGCTGACCGCGTCCGGGGCGCTGGGCGGGGCGCCGTCGAAGATCCGCATGGTGGCGAGGCGGCCGCCGGGGAACTCGACCTCGGTGGCCTCGTAGGTGTGGTCGACGGTGACGACGGCGTAGCCGTGGCTCGCCAGGTCGTCCACCAGTGCGGTGTTCCAGGTGCGCGGGTCCCCGAGCCCGGGGGAGTAGAGGACGACGGGCAGCCGGCCGGCCCGGGGGTGCACGGGCGCGTGCCGTCGGGCGTGGCTGAGCGTGGCACCCCAGTCGACCGTCCCCGGTGTCATCCCCAGGTTCAGGGCGGCGGCGCCCTCCGGCCCCCCGAAGTGGGCGGCCGCGGCGGCGGACATCTGCGGCTCGCGGGGCGCGGAGCCACCGGACGCGGCCGGGTAGCGGACGCTGATCATGAGCTCGCGGTACGGGGAGGACTCCGGCGCCCACGGGGCGGCCCGGGTGCGGTCGACGAGGTGGAAGGTGGTGGAGCCGACGTCGAACGGGCCGGTCGGGCGGGGCAGGTGAGCGATCGGCAGGTCCGCGCGGGCTCTCCCGGTCCCGGCCGTGGAGCGAGGACGGCTGCCGGCCGCGACGGACGGTACGGCGGACGTGGCCAGTACGGCGGTCGCGGCCAGCCCGGTGACGAGCACCTGCCGGCGGTGGTGGGTGCGGGTACGCGTACGCGGAACTGCGGTCACCTGGAACTCCCCGTTCGGGTGGCACGGCACACGGTGTGCGGCCGACGCCCCCACGATGCCCGCCGCGGCCCTTCGGGCGCGTGATACCCGGGTGCTCATTCGGCGGGCCGGAACCTGCTACCCGCGTATGACGCCGGCGGCTGTCCGGTGCCGGATCCAGACGTTCGGCTCGACGTAGACCGCACGGTCGAGCGCGAGGTCGCACCGTACCGGGACGAGTGCGCCCGGCACTTCGACTTCGCCGTCCCGGTCGAAGGGCAGACCCGTCCAGTCGCGCCACTGGGCGAGGGATCCGCTGACGGTCATCGACGCCGGAGCGACCTTCTCGATGGTGCCGCCGTTCCTGACGTGCACCCGCAGCCACGGGTCCTCCGGCAGTCCGTCGTCGCGCCGCCGGCCGATGTACTCGGCCATCGGGGCGTACGGGTGCAGGTGCTTGGCCGTCGGGCGGACCGGGGCGAACAGCGCGTCGTGGCCGCGCCGGGCGGCGGCGTCACGCATCGCCTCCAGCATGCGGTACGACAGCCCGCGGCCGAGGTACGCGGTGTCCACGGTGATCTCGAGCGCGCTCGCGGCCGTCGCCGCCCGGCCGCGGCGCCGGTCCTGGTACGCCCAGGTCAGCACCCGGTCCCAGCCCTGGTCGGGCGTCGCCTCGCGGCCGTCCGTCGCGCTGTCGAAGGGCACGGCGAGGCCGCGTGCCACGACGCGTTCCCCGTCGGTCGCCACCACGCAGTAGGCGGGGAAGTCCTCCACGACCTGGCCCAGCAGGGCGCTGCCGGCCAGGTCGTGGGGGATGAAGGGCGGCCAGGTGTCGGCGATCTCGTAGACCCGGGGGATCAACGCGGGCCGCTCGGCGAGTGTGGTGATCCGTATGTCGTCGGAAGCTGTTGTCACGGTGCGGCACTCTGTCACACGCGGCCTGCCGCGGCGACGGGGTTTCGTCCCGCTTCAGTCGGCGTCGAGGCCGGCGTCGAGGCCGTCGACGAGGCGGTTGAGGAAGCGGGCGAACGTGGCGTCGGGGGTGACCGGGCGTCCCGCCGAGGCGAGCGCCTCGGCCAGTTCCGGGTGGTGGCCGTCCGCGGCGACGGTGGCGAGGTAGAGCGCCTCGGCGGTGGCCCGGCCGGGGGACTGGGCGGCTTCCGCCTGGGTCACCTCGTGGGCCACGTGCCCGGCCACGAACGCGGTGAGCTGGGCGAAGACCTCCAGCCGGGCGCCGCCGTCGAGGCCGCTGGGGCGCAGGGCGGCGAGGGCGTGTTCCAGGAAGGCGAGGGTGCGGGGGCCGAGCGTGCGGCGGGCGGGCACCGCGGTGGCCAGCCAGGGGTGGCGGAGCATGTGGTCGCGTTGGAGGTGCCCGATGGTTTTGAGATCGGCCCGCCATTCGCCAGTGAGCGGACCGGACGTCGACAGTTCGCCGTTGACGTGGTCGATCATCAGGTCCAGCAGTGTCTCCTTGTCGGGGGCGTAGCTGTAGAGCGACATGACGCCGGCGCCCACTTCCGCGGCGACCCGTCGCATGGTGACCGCGTCGATCCCCTCGGTGTCGGCCAGAGCTACGGCCGCCACCGTGATCGCCTCGCGGCTGAAGGCGGGCCTGCGCCCCCGGCGGGGCCGGTCCGGGGTCAGCCAGAGTTCGCGGGGGTCGACGCCGGTGGCGCCGGTCCCTTCGGCACGGGTCACGATCCTGCTGTTCCCTTCCTCACCACGCCGGCTCCTGTCCCGCCCATCCAAGCATCGTCTATTCTCGTACACAGTACGAGAATGCTTTGAGCGATGGAGGCGAACGATGACATCACCCACGCGTGACGCCCAGCCCGTGCCTGCCTGGACGCCGTCGGCCGCGAAGCCGCCGCTCTCCGCCCGCATGATGCGAGCCACCTGGCGCAACCTGCCGGCCAGGCGCCACCGGATCGCCTGGGAGCCGGGCCTGAGAGTCCCCGCCGCCGACGGCAGCCCCCTGATCACGGACCACTACTTCCCCCGCGACGCGGGCGACTTCCCCACCCTCCTCGTGCGCTCGCCGTACGGGCGGGGCGTGCCGTGGTCCCCCCAGTACGGGATGCTCTTCGCCGAACAGGGCTTCCACGTGATCCTGCAGAGCTGCCGCGGCACCGGCGGCTCGGGCGGCACCTTCGACCTCTGGCGCAACGAGGCCGCCGACGGCCTCGCCACGGTGGACTGGCTGCGCGAACAGCCCTGGTTCAACGGCACCCTGGGCACGGTCGGACCCAGCTACCTCGGCTACGCCCAGTGGGCACTCGCCCTCGACCCGCCGCCGGAACTGAAGGCCATGGCGGTCCAGGTCGGCCTGCACGACCCGTACGCCCTCTTCCACACGGACGGCGCGCTCCACCTGGAGAACGCGCTCCTCGTCGGCACCGGCATGACGTACCAGCACCACGGCATGCTGCCGTTCATCAAGGCGACCCTGCGCCTCAAGCGCCACCTGAAGGACATCGTCACCGCCCGCCCGCTCCGGGGGGCGTACACGGCCGCGCTCGGACAGGAAGTGCCCTGGCTCGACGACGTGATGACACACCCGGACGCGGACGACCCGTACTGGCAGGGAGCATCGGCGGCCGAGGCGGCGGACCGCCACGGCATCCCCACCGCGCTGATCACCGGATGGCACGACGCCCTCGTCGACCAGACCTTCGCGCAGTACGCACGCCTGCGCGCGTCGGGCGGCGAGGCCGCCCTGCTCGTCGGCCCCTGGACCCACACCTCCGCCCTGCAACAGGGCTGGCCCGACGTGTTCGCCGAGAGCCTGGCCTGGCTCCGCGCCCACCTGTGCGACGACCCCTCCCAGCTGCGCCCCACCCCCGTACGCGTCCACACGGGCGGCGCGGACGCGGCGTGGCAGGACCTCGACGCGTGGCCGCTCACCCCCGCCACCACCGCGTGGTACCCGACCGCGGACGGCCACCTCACCCGGCAGCCACCCACGGACGCGGCCCCCCTGACCGCCTTCCGCCACGACCCGGCCGCCCCCACCCCCTCCCTCGGCGGCCCGCTGCTGTCCCTCACATCGGGCGCCCGGGACAACGCCGCCCTGGAGTCCCGCGACGACGTCCTCACGTTCACCGGCCCCGTCCTGACCGAACCCGTCACGGTGATGGGCGCGGTCTCCACGAGGATCAGCGCGTCCACGGACACCGGATTCGGGGACGTCTTCACCCGGCTGTGCGACGTGGACGCGGCGGGCCGCTCCACCAATGTCTGTGACGGCCTTGCCCAGTTGCGGACGTCAGTCGGGGAACCGGCCCACGTCGCGGTCCCGATGAGCGTCACCGCGTACCGCTTCGCCGCAGGCCACCGCATCCGCTGGCAGATCAGCGCGGGCGCGCACCCGCGCTATGCGCCGAACCCCGGAACGGGCGAATCAAGGGTGGAGGCACGGGAGTTCGTACCGGTGACCGTCACCGTCCACGCGGACTCCGCGCTCATGCTGCCGCATGATCCGGACGAGACGCCCTAGCCCAGCGCGTCCACCAGAACGCTGGGCAGGAAGGTGGAGGTCGGGACCCCGACCTCCATGCAGTAGTCGAACATCTTCATTCCCGGGGCGTCGATCTCCATCTTCCGGTTCTGATAGATGTTCTTCTTCATCCGGTACCGGCCGGGCGAGATCTCGTCGACGGGAATCGATTCGGTGTATCCGTCGATCGTGAGGTTCCCGTTGTTGAAGTGGCCACCGGCGGGGTGGTCGAACTCCACGTCTGCGCCCTTGAATTGCGCGTTGGGCAGGAGGCCGACGAGCGGCACGGTCTCCTTCGTGACGACTGTCGCCTGTGTGGTGTTCAGCTTGATGTAGATGAACGAGCCCTTGACCTCCACGGGTTGGATCAGCTCACCGAAGTAGGAGAACTTCGTCCCCTCCTCGTCCTGGGTGATCCCGGTGTACCTCCCCTTCCCGATGTCGTCCTTCCGCATCATGAAGTAGGTGTAGTCCCGCATGTGGCCCCTGCCCAGGGCGCCGGCCAGCCGGTCCACCTCTGCCAGCGAGGTGACCTCGGTCCAGGCCGAGGCATCGAAAGGACGCGGGGCGGCGTTCACGGTGATGCTCAGGATGTCGCGCAGCAGACGAGCCTGCTTCTTCTTGTCCTGGGCCGCGTTCGCGGCCTTCAACTCGTCTCCCAGTGCGGTGAGATTCGTGAACCGGTCACCTCCGAGCGGAGAGAAGCTCAGGCCGTCGTAGTCCGTGTCCTCCCCACTGCCGGTCGGTTCCGCGCGGAGGCTGGTGTTGGGGCCGAGGAACTGATTGCCGCCCTGCCACTCGTAGAAGGCGTAGCGGGCCTCGTTGAGGTTGTTCCCCAGAAACTCGGCCGTGGGGCCCCCGCCCGTCTTGACCAGTGCGGCGCGGAACCTGGTCCTGAAGTCGTCCCCGTTCATGTGCGGCGGGATCTTGGCCCTCAGTTCCTCCAGCATCGTGTCGGTGATCACCTCGGGAACCGCTTGGCGCAGCAGGGTTTCTCGCTTTCCCGGATCCACGGAGTCCAGCGCGCCGGCCAGTTGGGAGTGGGCGACGACGTGGTGCGCGGTCAGCTCCCACCCGTGGTGCTCGGCATCTTTGACGTTGTACGGGTTCTTGCTGCGCGTCCGCTGCACGGACGGTTCGCCGGAGCCGCGCGCGGGGGCCGTCGCCGCCGCGTCACGGGCCGGGGCGCTGCCGGACAGGACGCGTGTCGCCTGTGCCTCCGCCTCCCGTTCGAACCGGTCGGAGGGGTCGGAGACCCGGAGGCCGCCGCCGTTGTCGGTGCCGCTCACCGGGCCCTGGCGCTGCTGGATGACGTGGGTCAGCTCATGGGCCAGGGTGTGCCGGTCGCCCCCGCCGTCGCCCAGCACGATGTGGCTTCCCGAGGTGTACGCGCGAGCGCCGATCTCGGCGGCGGAGGTGCGGGCGGCGCCGCCCTTGTGGACGCGTACGTCGGTGAAGTCGGCGCCGAAGCGGGCCTCCATGTCCGTACGGGTCCCGTGGTCCAGGGGCTGCCCGGCGGACCGCAGCACGTCGTGGACGGCGGAACGCTGCACCGAGGCCTGCCCGCCCTCGTGCTGCGTCTCCTCGGCCCCGGGGTGGCCCGCCTGCCGCAGCATCTGGACCACGGCCGCGTTCCCCATCGCGTGCGGGAGCGGGAGCAGCCCCTGCGGGGCGGTGCTCGCGGCGCTCTCCGGCGCCCGGGAAGGCTTGCGCGCCGCCGAACGATCGGTTCCGGCGTCGTCGTGGGCGGGCTTGGAGGCGTGCGGGCGCATCCGGGTGACCTTCCGGGCTGGGCGGAGTGAACCTTCCCTGTATACCCGTGACATACGGGGCGGGGCCAGGCCTCCTGGGGCAGAGAGCGTTGCCCGCCGGGGCGGGGTCAGCGCTGTGCCGCGACCATGCTTTCGATCTCCTTGAGCACGAGGTCGGGGCGGTCCTTCGGGACGTCGTGGGAGCTGCCCTTCGCGGTGACGAGCGTGCGGTGGGGCCCGTCGTGGACGAACGTGGCGGCGGCGTCGCGCCAGCGCTGGGCGTCCTCGGGGGAGCCGTCGAACGGGGTCTTCTCCGAGACGATGACCGTTGCCGGTACCGCGTGCGGCCAGGTGGCCTTGTGGAAGGCCTTGTTCGTCTCGACGAAGCTCTCCGAGGTGGAGATGAGCTGCCGGTTCTGCGGGTTGTCGGGGTCCTTCTTCGCCGCGTCAACCTGCGGCTGGCTGAAGGCCACAAGGCGGGTGATCTGCTCGTCCGTGAAGAGTGGGGGCAGGTTGGCGTCGACGAGGATCGCGCCGGAGAGCATCTTCTCGTTCTCCTTGGCGAAGTACGTCGCGATCTCACCGGCCTGGGAGTGGGAGACCAGGGTGACGTTCTTGGTGACGCCCAGCTGCCGGAGTCCCGATTCGAGGTCGCTGACGGCGCTCTCGACCTTCCACGGACCGGGCACCACGTCGCTTTTGCCGAGTCCGGCCCGGTCGTACGTGACGACGGTGGCGCCGGTCGCCGCGTGAAGCTTGGGGACGAGGTCGTTCCAGTACGAGGAGTCCTCGCCGCCGCCCGAGTCCAGGACGATGGTGGAGGCGTTGCCCTGCGTGACGTGGAAGGCCAGCCGGTGACCGCCGTTGTCGATCATGCGCAGCTCGGCTCCGCCCGCCCGGGCGGCCCCCGGCGAGGCGGGCGAGGCGGGCGAGGCGGAGTGCGTGGAATCGGCGGCGTGGCTGTCGCTGCACGCCGTGACGGTGCCCGCGGCCAGGGCCAGCAGGGCGAGGGCCGACAGGGCCCGGTTCACGGAGCGGCGGTGGGGTGTGGTGCGGGACATGGCTGGTCCTTCGGGTTCCGGGTGCTGTTGCCTGCTGTTGCGGCTGCGATATCCATCTTTCGGTGAATCGGTTCACCGCAGAACCCGGCTGGCACGCGTGTCCGTAGTGCCCTTGAGGCGCGTGTGAGCAGTGGGGTTAACCCCCTTAGGCGATCACTGGCCGGGTCACCGCTGGGTACGCTCCGCACGGGACGCCAGCCCCGCCCGCACCGCGCTCATCCGGGCCCGCACGCCCTGCACGGGCACGGCGCCCGCCGGGCCGCTGGGTACGTCGCTCGACTGACCCCGGCACGCTCCGCAGCGGCCGCCCCGCATCGCCTCGGGGCTGCCGGGCGCTCGGCACTCGCTGCATTCCAGGGTGCGCAGGACGACCTGGCGGACGGGGGCGATGCGGGCGGGCGGCAGCTTCCTCAGCAGCCTCGTGCTGACGAAGTCGACGGAGCTGTAGATCACCGCCGGTAGTCCCTGAGTCAGCGCGGACATGACCTCCGCTTCGGTGGCGCCGCGCTCGAACCACTCGCTGAGCTGCGGTTCCAGCGTCACGCAGTTCCGTTCGGACAACGTCAGCGCGGGGGCGGTCTCGCCGAGCGCGGCCAGCAGGATGAACGACCGGGAGCGAGTGGGGCGTTGGGAGGGCTGTGGTACGTCGCCCCGCGTGTACGCCGCCCACCACTCGTCCTTGCGCGCGGTCCGGGAGAAGAACGTACGCGTCACCCAGATCAGCGCCTCCTCGGTCGCCACGCACTCGCTGCCCCGGCGCAGGTGCCCTTCCTCCTGGAGCCGGTTCAGCGAGGTCCGCAGCGCGCACTGCCCGTACGGCAGCACCTTGGCGAGCATCTTCACGGAAATGTCGGCGCCGTCGCACAGCCCGTCGATGTACGCGGCGATGGCGGCGTCACGGGGGAGGAGGTGCGCGAAGTCGTGGCCGGTGCGGGGGCGTTGGTCCGGGGCTGAACGCTTGCCGTATCCGGGATTGGCCATCGGGTGGCCGAGCGTGGGCGCGGGGCCGGGCATGGGTCCGGGCGCGGAAACAGGGGCAGCACTAAGCTGGCTGGCAGCCATGGGATCGCTCTTTCGATCGTCCTGGTCAGGCCCCTGCTCGGTGTTTCCGCACCGGCGGGGGCCGTCGTGTCACGGCTGACGCTAGAGCGTCGCTACCCTCCGTCGCAAGTCGATCGCGAAAAGTCAACCCGCCAGGCAGGGAGGGTGGGTGGGAATCAATCCCGCCGACCATTCCGCTGAAAGAGCACTCGGATCTCGAGGCTTGAGCCCCGAGCCGGAACGCGGCACCGGCCCCGGCTGTAGGCATCGTGCGAAGCGGAGTTGCGAGCGATGTGCGTACCGGCCCGGTACGTGCCCAGGCCTGCGAGGCGGCCCTGACGTACCCCGGCACATCCTGCTCTCAGCGGCGGCCGTCGCCACCCCCGCGGCCTCCGGTGAACGCGGAGACGATCCAGATCACCAGCATGACGAGGAAGAACACGACGATGATCGTCGGCAGTGCGGAAGCCATCTTGGTCCTCCTGGGTGTATGCGAACCTGAGTCCGAAGTGAGCTCAGGACTACGGGGGTTGAGAGTACGTGCGGGCTCGCGGGGTGGCGATGCCCGCGAGCTCGTCCTGCATCGGATCTTCACTTCGGGACGTTCTCGCCGCACGGGGGTAGGGGAGGCTCGGCGCGGGGCTCTGTCAGCGGCCTTGGCTATCGTCCGGCGTATGGATCAAGCCGCATTGATCGCCGACCTCGAAGAAGCCGGCCGGGAATCGGAGGCGACCTCCGACATCGTTCGCCGGCTGGCCGAGCCCGGGGCCGATGCCGCGCCCGGACTCGTGGCTGCGCTGGGCAAGGTCAGCACATCCGCCATGTGGGGCCTGCGGGACGCCCTGCGGCTGATCGGCCCCGCCGGGTTCGACGCGGCGGTGGAAGCCCGTGCCCGGGCCGAGGCGGTCCCCGACTGGTGGGAGTTGGGCCATGTGCTCCGCGGCTTCGACGAGCGGTGCATTCCCCAGTACACGGCCACGCTGTCCCACCCCATGAAGGACCTGCGGCACCAGGCGCTGTGGGGGCTGCAGAACCTCGGTGAGGCCGCCGTCGGCACCATCACCGACGTCATCCCCTTCCTGAACGACCGTGATCAGCGCCTGCAGTATCAGGCCGAAAAGACCGTCCCGGGCACATGCCGCAGATGCCGCCCCGGATTGCCTCGGGGCTGCCGGGTGCCCCGCAGTTGAGAGCGATGTGGGCGCGCCCGCACGCGTGAGCGGTCGCGCTGGCGCCCACATCGCTCTCAACTCTCCCGGGGTGCGAACCGGCGCTCAACGGTCAGCGCTGCCCGGCGGGACTACCCACTCGGCGGGTTGGCCGGTCAGGGACGCGATCATGTCGAAGTCACCGTCGTAGTGGAGGACCGTCAACCGGTTCAGCTCCGCGGTGGCGGCGATGAGGAGGTCCGGCAGCGACAAGGCGCGATGAAAGCCCGCGTTGAGCGCGTGGCGCTGGACTTCCAGAGCTCGGGTGAAGGTGTCGTCCGTGCTGTGTACGTAGTCGAAGGCGTGGAGCCAGGTGCTGATCCGGGTCGCTTCCGAGTTGTCCCGGGCCGAGTGGACCATTTCGTACTCGGTGGGCTGGCAGACGGAAAGCAGATACCGCTCGTGCAGCGGTTTGAGTACCTCCCTGACGCCGGGCTTCGTCCAGCGGGCGAGGGCGGACTTGTCGATCAGGTAGCGATCCTGCATCAGGCGGCCCGGCCGCCGTCCCGCTTGAGGGTTCCGTCGCTGTTGCGCGGGCCGGTGCTGTCGACGATTTCGCTGAAGTCGAAATCGCCCGCGTCCATGGCGTCGAAGCCTTCCTGCCGCAGGTGACGCTTGACGGCGTCCTCCATGGCGAGGCGCACGGCCTGGGCCTTCGTCTTGGTGCCGAAGATGCGCATGGCCTCGGCCACCATGGCCTCGTCGAGGTCTATGACTGTCCTGGCCATCATGGCCTCCTTGGATGCTCGATCCATACAAACGATATCATTTACTTCGAGAAAGCGATATCGTTTTGGCTTGATGTCGACACCGTTGAGTGCCTGGAGGCGAGGCAGGGGCACCCGCCGTATCGAGCGGCCTCCAAGCGCAACCCCACCGCAACGGTCGTGGCTCGTCGTGGGTCAAGATCGGTTGCGCCGGGTTGCCTTCCACAGCGCGGCAGCGACAGCCACCTCCGTACCGGCGAGGCCGACCGAGCAGAAGACGGTGATCTGACGGGGGCTGTTCCGGCCTGTCGTAGCGCCCGCCAGGACGGCGCCCAGGTCGACCATCCGGTTGGCAGGGAAGATGTGGGGTTCGCTGTAGTCGGCTGCCTGGGCGAGGGAGTCGGTAAGCAGTACGTCAGCTCGGTCCGCCAAGGCGGGGGGTACTTCGTGGCGCGACACCGTCTTGGGTCCGAGAGTGGTCAGGTGTGTTCCTGGCGCGATCCAGTCGGCCTCCCGCACGGGAGACGTGCTGTTCGTGGCGGCGACCACGACATCGTGATCACGTACTGCTTCTTCCGCCGTATGCACGGCCCGCACCCTGACCCCCAGTTCCTCGGTGGCGCGCCGGGCGAATGCTTCTGCGCGTTCCGGTCTGCGGGCCGCCACCGTGGCTTCCCGCACCTGCCGCACCGCACGGATGGCCCACAACTGAGTCCAGGCCTGTGTACCTGCGCCCACCAGCCCCAGCCGTATCGGTCCGGGGTTCGCCGCCGCGTCCACCGCTACGGCGCCGATGCCGCCCGTCCGCCGGGCTCCACTTGAGCTCCGGGCTGTCAGCGCCCTTCTGGAACCTGCCCCTTCGAGGGGCTGGTCAGCTGATCGGATGTGTCGGTCCCTTGCAGGCCCAAGCGCGAGACGAAGTCCGAGAACGTGGGTGCTACGACCCGCCACCGGCACATCAGCGGGTCTGCCCAGTAGTCACTGCCGACGACACGGGGATCCGAGGGGTCGGTCCGGTAGTCGAGGGCCAGGGCGCCGTCATCCCCGGGGTTGCGGGTGAGGGCAATCAACACCGCCTGTTCGACGTCAAGCCATGGGAGTTCGAGCGGGTCGGTGCTTGTGCTTCCGCGTGCCTGGCGAAAGTAGGCGGAGTGCGGATCGTCGGCGAACATGTCCATCGACTGGGACGCGTACGTCATCTGCTCCGGGTTCTTCACGAAGGCAAGCGGGTCCTCGAACCACGGGATGACCTCCGCCAGCACCGCGTCACCCGGGTGACGCCAGAGGCCGCGCTCGATGAGGGACGTCAGTGACGTGGGCAGGGCAAGGCCACGGACTGTCGAAGGAGTCATGGCACACAGTTGGGTGACGCGAGGCTGGAGCGCAAGCCGTTCAGGACCTCTTCAGCCCGGCCACGAACGTCGACCAGGCCGCCGCGCGGAACATCAGTGCGGGGCCGTCGGTCACCTTGGAGTCGCGGACGGGGACGATCTCGGGGACGCCGTCGAGGACTTCGAGGCAGTCGCCGCCGTCGCCTCCGCTGTACGTGGACTTGCGCCAAGTGCCTATTTCCAGGCAGTCCCCGCCACTTCCGCCGCTGTACGAGGACTTGTGCCAGGTAGCCGTGGACAGGTCGTAGTCAGAACCGCTGAGCTTCATGGTCGTAATCCTCCCCCACCGACTCGATCAAGGCCAGGGACGCTGCCGGTGAGATCGCGCTGGCCACCACCAGATCGTAGGTCAGTTCGTACTGGTGAACCGAAGCTGGATCGTCCTGCAACTGTCCAGTTCCCAGGCCCTGTAGATAGGCAAGCGGCGGTGCGTCGGAGAAGGTCATCAGCTTGAGCGAGCCTTCGAGTGCCATGTGGGCGCCAGCTGAAAAGGGCAGCACTTGCGCGATGATCCGATGCTGTCGGATCAGCCCGGCGATATGGCGAAGAGCGTCCGCCATGACGGCAGGATCGCCCACCACGCGGCGTAACACCGCCTCGTCCAGCACCACCCAAAACAGCGGGGATGTTGGATCGGCGAGGATCTCGGCGCGGTCCAGCCGAGTCGTCACCAGCTCGTCGATGACGCTCTCCACCGCCGTCGGCCGGTACGCCCGGAACACCGCCCGCGCATACGCCTCCGTCTGCAACAGCCCCGGGACGAGCTGAGGCGCGTACTCCCGGATCGCTTCCGCGCGGGCCTCCGCCTCGGCGGCCTCCGCGAAGTGTTCCGGGTACTTCGACGTCTTCAGCGCCGCGCAGTTCCGTACGAAGAAGCCATCCGCGCCCAACACCTCGTCGAACTTCTCCGCCTGGTCCATCTGCATCCGCCGCACCCCGGACTCCAGCTGCCCGATGAACGAGCCGCTGACGAAGAGCGGGGCGCCGAGGTCGGTCTGGGAGAGGCCTGCGTCCTCTCTTCGGTGGCGGAGTTCGGCGCCGAGGAGGGCACGCGGTGAGGAGGAGGGGTCGAGCTTTCTGGGACCTGGCATGACAACTCCCTGTGACACACGTGTGGTTGTTGGAACCGCACCTCTTCCAGGTTAACGAGAGATTGACCACGCTGGGTATGCATCGGAACTACTCAGAGTGGAAGGAATGGATCATGACGACTACGGAGCGGCGCAAGGCGGCAGCGGGAAGAGTCCGAGAGGCGGAGGAGCTGGTGGCGCGGTTGCGGGGAGGGTTCGCGGGGGTCGGGGTCGCGTTGCCGTCGCTGCGGATCGACCCGGTCTCCTTCGCGGGCGACGAGCCGGTCGCGCTCGTCGACCTGGGCCGCTGCAACCTCGACACCGCGTTGCGGCTGGCGCGGGTGCTGGAGGGGGTCGGTCATGGCTGCTGACGCCGGTGGACCGGCGGCGTGTGTGCCGGAGCCCGGGTCGTTCGCGGTCGACGCGCGGGACGGACGTGTGGGCCGGGTGATGGGGCGGGTCGGTCCGTATGTGCAGTTGCGTCCGCCCGGTGGCGGCGCGGAGTGGGACTGCCCGCCCGGCTGCGTCCGGCCGGCGCCGCCGGGGCTCGTGCTGCGGGCACGGGTGACGGAGGTCAACCGGGAGGGGCAGCTGCCCCGGTGAGGGAAGGTGCGGGCTTCCGGCCCCCGGGGCTGGTGAGCCCGCATGGTGCGATGCCGCGTGTTCGGCGGATGGGTTCGACGCGGATCAGTGCGGCCCAGCCGTGCCTCTTGGTCGTCCGCCAGCGGCTGCTTCAGGGTGTGGGCGCGGTGAGATACCGCTGGATCGTGGGTCCGAGCCAGTTCACGATCTCCTCGGGGTCGAGCGCCACGCTCGCCGGGAACCGCAGTACGTAGCGTGTCAGCGCGAGCCCGAGTACGGCCGAGGCGCACAGCGCCGCCCGCGACGGTGCCTGCTCCGGCTCGGGGCCCAGTCGGCGGGCCAGTGGGATCAACTGCTCGCGCAGCACGATCTGCATGCGCTCGGCGGCGGCCGGGTCGGTGGCGCCGACCCGCATCAGCGCGGTGAGCTCTCCGTTCTCCTCCCACAGAGTGAGGAAGTGGCGCACCAGCGTGCGACCGATCTCTTCGTGCGGTTCGAGGGACAGGCCCGGCAGCCCGGGGTCGATCGCGACGGCTGCCGCGAACAGGCCCGCCTTGTTGCCGTAGTAGCGCATCACCATCGACGGGTCGATCTTCGCGTCGCGCGCGATGGACCGGATGGTCGCCTTCTCGTAGCCGTCCGCCGCGAACCGCCCGCGGGCCGCGTCGAGGATCGCGGCGCGGGTGGCGTCGGAACGCCGTGCGGGCTGCTGGTTCTCCGTGGTGCCGGTCATGCCAACAAACATAGGCCAACGCGTGTTGACAGTCCAGATTCGTGGCCCTACGTTTGCCAACAACGGTTGGCCAACGAGTGTTGGCAAGCTTGCGGTCGTTGGCGGACGGTGTCGGCCGCGGTGCCGTGGGGCAACCGATAGCGAGAGGAAGTGCCGAAGATGGCCGAGCTGCAGAGCCTGGACCCGAGTACGTCGATGTTCGCGCAGCTCAACGAGGAGACCGGGCCCATCACCCTGGCCAACACCTTCTTCGTTCCGAAGGAGCGGACCGAAGCGTTCCTGGCTCTCTTCCGGAGGCAGGCGGAGTTCATGAAGGCTCAGCCGGGATTCGTCTCCCTGCAGATGCACAAGGGAACGGCGGACAGTCGGCTTCTGATGAACGTCGCGGTCTGGGAGTCGACCGAGGCGCTCGCCAAGGCGTTCGGCAACCCGGAGTTCCAGCGCATGGCGGCCGAGTTCCCCGACGACATCGTGTCGTACCCGCACATCTTCGAGCGGATCGACGCATGACGCGTCAGCCGTAGCCGGGGGAGGGCAGCCGGAGAAGCCCTGCCCTCCCCCGTTCACCGGGCAGTCGCGCATCCCTGCGCCATGCCGGGTCGCCGCGGTCGCCGCGGTCGCCGAGCCCCAGACCGAACGTCGAAGGAGAAGAAGCACCATGTCGCTGAAGAACGTCAACACCGTCCTGGCCACCGTCTGCGCCCTGTTCGTCCTCTACCTCGGGCTGTCCTTCATCCTGGCCCCCGAGGCGTCCACCCAAGGCGTTGGCCTGCCGACCTGGCCCGCCGGCAACGGCGACGGCTTCCTCGTCATGAAGGGCACCCGCGAACTCTCGATGGGCCTGGTCATCGGCGTCCTCCTGCTGACGGGCCACCGCCGCGCCCTGGGCTGGGTCCTGCTGATGGAGGCCGTCGCCCCGTTCGGCGACATGATCAACGTCTTGGCCCACCACGGCTCCGGCGCCGCGGCGTTCGGCATCCATGGCCTGACCTCGGCAGCGATCGCGATCGCCGGCCTGCTGGTCCTCCGCGAGACCGGCAAGGCCCACAAGGCTCCCGCCCCGGCGCCCGCCGCCCAGCCCGCCTGACAGCCGCACGCTCCGAAGGGGGGCCCGGCCGCATGGCCGGTGCCCCCACGGCATCAACGGCTGTGCCGTCGCCCCGGGGTCGGCTTCCGTAATGAGGCGGCTGAGGAGCGCAAAAAGGCGATGAGAGTACGCAGTTAATCGGCAAGCTCTAGAAAATCTCCTCGCGCGAGTCTTGTGGGGCGAGACGTACGGGTCCTACTGTCGCCTCACCTTCTCGGCGGCCTCCCCGCCTCACGCCTCCTCAGAGAAACGGGCCTGCGATGTCACGGAAGACGACCGGTGTCGGAGCTGGAGCGCGAAGACCGCGACGCCGAAAAGGGGTGTACGCGGCCGCCGTTGCCTCGATGACCGCGGCCGCCGTCGGCTTCGGGGTGCTGACCGGTACGCCCGCGGGCGCCCGCTCGGCCGCACCACCGGCTCCCGTCGTCACCCGGGCCGCCCTCGACCCCGCGCTCGTCGCGGGCCGGGGCGCGAAGGTGGCGTTCGCCGAGCAGGAGGCGGAGAACGCGGCCACCGACGGCACGGTCATCGGTCCGGACCGCACCGCGTACACGCTCCCCGCCGAGGCGTCGGGCCGTAAGGCGGTCAAGCTCACCCCGGGCGAGCACGTCGAGTTCACGCTCCCGGCAGCGGCCAACGCGATCACCGTGCGCTACAGCATCCCGGACGCGCCGGGCGGCGGCGGGATCACGGCGCCGCTGGACGTCGCGGTGAACGGCAAGAAGCGCTCCACGATGACGCTGACCTCGCAGTACTCCTGGCTGTACAACCAGTACCCGTTCTCCGACGACCCCGGCGCCGGGCTGCTCCACCCCGACTGGTGGATCACCGAGTGCTCCTGCGTGCCCGCCGCCACGACCCCGGCCCCGGTCATCGCGAAGCCCTTCCGGCCCAGCCACTTCTACGACGAGCAGCGCCTCCTGCTCGGGCGGACGTACCGCGCCGGCGACACCGTACGGCTCACCGTCCCTGCCGGGAGCCGGGCCGCGTGGACGGTCGTCGACCTGCTGGACTCGGAGCTCGTCGGCCGGCCGCACGTCGAACTGCTCGCCGCCAACGTCCTGGCCTTCGGGGCCGACCCGACCGGCCGGCGCGATGCGGCGGGCGCCATCGAGAAGGCCATCGCCTTCGCCCGGCGCACGCACCTCGACGTCTACATCCCGCCGGGCACGTACCGCGTCGACCGGCACATCGTCGTCGACGACGTCACGATCACCGGCGCGGGCAACTGGTACACGAGGATCAGGGGCCGGGAGGTCGCGCTCGACAAGCCCGCCCCCGACGGCTCGGTCCACACCGGTGTCGGCTTCTACGGCAAGGACGCGGCCGACGGCGGCAGCCGCGACGTCCACCTGTCCGGCTTCGCCATCGAAGGCGACGTACGCAGCCGCATCGACACCGACCAGGTCAACGGCATCGGCGGCGCGATGAGCGACGCGACCATCGAGGGGCTGCACATCAGCCACACCAAGGTCGGCATGTGGTTCGACGGGCCGATGAAGAACGTGCGGATCAGCGACAACGTCATCGTCGACCAGATCGCCGACGCCATCAACTTCCATACCGGCGTGACCGATTCACGGGTGACGAACACCTTCGTACGCAACTCCGGTGACGACGGCCTCGCCATGTGGTCCGAGAAGACCGCGAACGCCCGCAACACCTTTGATCACAACACCGTCCAGACCCCGGTCCTCGCCAACGGCATCGCGATCTACGGCGGCACCGACAACACCGTCTCGGACAACCTGGTCGCCGACCCGGTCCGCGAGGGCAGCGCCCTGCACATCGGCTCCCGCTTCGGCGCCGAACCGTTCACCGGGAAGCTGAACCTCACGAACAACACGACAGTGCGCGCCGGTACGTACGAGCTGAACTGGAACATCGGGCTCGGCGCGCTCTGGATCTTCGCCCTGGACAAGAGCATCGACGCCGCCGACATCCGGGTCACCGGTGACCGCTACCTCGACAGCACCTACAACGCGATCATGCTCGTCTCCGACTGGGCCGTGAAGGACCAGTACGACATCGAGGGCGTCCACTTCAAGGACATCAGGGTCGACGGCACGGGCACCTCGGTGCTGAGCGCCCGCGCGGCGGGCGGGGCGAGCTTCGAGAACGTGGACGCGCGCAATGTCGGCGCGGTCGGCGTCAACAACTGCGGCTCGTTCAACTTCCCTGCGACCGGGTCGGAGCTCTCCCTCACGGACCTGGGCGGCAACGACGGGGACTGGCTCGCCCCGTGGCTGCTGCCCAACACGATCACCTGTGACGACCGCCCGCCCGTCGTCCCGCCGCCCGCGCCGGGTGCGTGGTGAGGCACGCGTAGCGGCGCCCAAGGGGCGCTCAACGGCATAACTGCACAACGGCATAACTGCACAACCGCAGAACCGCAGAACCGCAGACCAGTGGCACCCGGCACCCGGCACCCGGCATCGAGCAGATGCCGGGTGCCGGGTGCTGTGTGCCGGATGCCGGCGCTGTCAGAGCGTCGATCTACCGGGAGAGTCCGGCCGGTTCGTCCAGCCGCGTCAGCTTCCGCGGGTTCCTCACCAGATAGACCCGGGTGATCAGCCCGCCCTCCACCACAAGGCTCACCGCGGCCGGTTCGCCGTCGACCTCGATCCGGCCGGCCGGCGCGCCGTTGAGCCATACGGACGTCGTCTCGACCGCCCCCTTCACCTGGTTCGCGCGCCCGAGCACCGCCGCCACCAGTTCGGCCCCGTGGACCGGAGCAAGCGCGGCGGCCGCAATCCCGCCACCGTCGGCGACCAGCACCACATCCGGTGCCATGATCTCCATCAGCTCCCGCACCTGCCCGGTGCGTAAAGCGGCCAGGAACTGTTCCACCACGGCCTGTTGCTCGGTTCGGCTCACCAGGACCCGCGGCCGCCGGGCCGCCACATGCTCGCGGGCCCGCCGCGCGGTCTGCCGTACCGCGACCGCGGACTTCCCGACGGCCTCCGCGATCTCTCCGTACGGCATGTCGAAGACCTCGCGGAGCACGAACACCGCCCGCTCGGTCGGCCCGAGCGTCTCCAGCACCGTCAGCAGCGCCATCGAGACGCTCTCCGCGAGTTCGACGTCCTCGGCGACATCAGGGCTGGTCAGCAGCGGTTCCGGCAGCCACTCGCCCACGTAGTCCACGCGGCTGCGCGACAACGTGCGAAGCCGGTTCAGCGCCTGCCGGGTGACGATCCGGACGAGGTACGCCCGTGCGTCGTTCACCTGCGTCTGGTCGACGTCGGCCCACCGCAGCCAGGACTCCTGCAACACGTCCTCCGCGTCGGCCGCGGAGCCGAGCATCTCGTAGGCGACCGTGAACAGCAGGTTGCGATGCGCGACGAACGGGTCCTCGGTCATGACGCCGACGCTACGCCGGACTTCTCCGGACGCCCGGCCAGCGGAATCTCGCACGCGGAGGAGAAGCCCTGCGACTCGACCCCGTTCGCCACGTTGGCCCTGGTCGCAAGGTTGACGTAGGCGATGAACGCGGTGAGCTCGATCATCGCCGCAGTGCCGAGCTGGGCGAGCAGGCCCGCGTACAGCTCGTCGGTGACGGTCAGCGGCGTGCTCGTCATGGCCTCGGAGTACTCCAGCACGTCCCGCTCCAGCGGCGCGAAGACATCCGATTCCCGCCAGCGCGGCACCTGGCTCGCCTTGGCCAGGTCCAGCTTGTCGTTCTGCGCCTGGAAGTACCCGATGTCGAGGCACCAACTGCAGCCGACCTGTGCCGCGACGGCCATGTGCGCGAACGACTTGAGGCCCGCGTCGGCCGCGTCCCACGCGCCCACCTTCCCGCCGAACTCCAGGTTGTCCTGGGCGACGGCGGGACTGTGCCACAGCACCTCGACGTTCTCGGGCACGACCCCGAGCTGCTTGATCATGTTGTCCTTGAGCTCGGTGGGGAGCTCGGCCTTGGAAATACGAAGCGCCATGGTGTTCTCCTTGGAAGTCTGCCTTTGTGGCATGAAGACACCGCCCGGCCCGCGCATGTGACATCCACCCGTGACGAGCTTCCACAGCGGCGCAGCCGCCCACGCCACGAAGGACTCAGCGGTCGCTCGGACGCGACCTCGGAGGCGGAACGCCATCGGAGCACAGGTACGGGACGACCACTGATCGTGCGCGGAGTGGATCAGCGGGGCACCAGAGCACCTGCAGCAGGTCGGTACCGCCTGGAAACGCGAGCGCCGGAACGTCACGGGCGAACAGCTGAAGCACCGGCACCACGGCCACGGAGACTCTTCGGGGGATGACCGGGATGACCGGGATGACCGGATGGCCGGGAAGAGCCCGAGGCCGAGTGCGACCTTGCGGCAACGCCGGGAAATCCGCGGCCCTGCGTGGCACGCTTCAAAGGTGACCAGCAGAACCGACCCTGCACAGCACCTGAGCGACCTCGCGCGGCTCCGCCGCGTTCGTGACCGCATAGACAGGGAGTACGCGCAGCCGCTGGACGTCGAGGCGCTCGCCCGGGGCGTGCACATGTCGGCCGGGCATCTCAGCCGGGAGTTTCGGCGCGCCTACGGCGAGCCCCCGTACGGCTACCTCATGACGCGGCGCATCGAACGGGCGATGGCCCTGCTGCGCCGCGGCGACCTCAGCGTCACCGAGATCTGCTTCGAGGTCGGCTGCTCGTCGCTGGGCACCTTCAGCACCCGCTTCACCGAGCTGGTCGGGGTTCCCCCCAGCGTCTACCGGCGCGAGGCGGAACGGGCGGAGCAGGCGGAACAGGCCGGGGCGGGGATTCCGTCGTGTGTGGAGAAGCAGGTGACACGACCGGTCAGGAATCGAGAAGCGCCCGCCAGGAAGCCGGATTAGCGTGACGGACATGGACATCAACATTCACTCCACCTTCCTTCCGCACGACGACCCGGACGCCTCGGTCGCCTTCTACCGTGACGTCCTCGGCTTCGAGGTACGGGGCGACGTCGGGCAGGGCGCGATGCGCTGGATCACGGTCGGCCCCGTCGGTCAGCCCGGCACGTCCATCGTGCTGGAGCCGCCGTACGCCGACCCCTCCGTCACCGACGAGGAGCGCGCCACCGTCGTCGCGATGATGGCCAAGGGCACCTTCGCCCGCGTCCTGCTGGCCACGGCCGACCTCGACGGCACGTTCGAGAAGGTGCAGGCCGGCACCGCCGAGATCGTCCAGGAGCCGACCGAGCAGCCGTACGGCGTACGTGACTTCGCGGTGCGCGACCCGGCGGGCAACCTGATCCGTGTCCAGGAACGCCGCTGAGCCGTCCCACGGCCGCGGCCATGGGACGTACGCGGCCGTGACCCGTACGCAGCCGACGGGGCCGCGAGAGCGGTCCCGCCAACAGATGGAGACACGATGACCAGGGCCAAGAGGGCGGACACGCCGTCGGCCGCCGCACCGCACGTGGGCGACAGTCACGATCTGATCCGTGTGCACGGCGCGCGCGTGAACAACCTCAAGGACGTCAGCGTCGAGATCCCGAAGCGCCGGCTGACGGTGTTCACCGGTGTCTCCGGCTCGGGCAAGAGCTCTCTGGTGTTCGGCACGATCGCCGCGGAGTCGCAGCGGCTGATCAACGAGACGTACAGCTCCTTCGTGCAGGGCTTCATGCCCACCCTGGCGCGGCCCGAGGTCGACGTACTCGAAGGGCTGACCACCGCGATCAGCGTCGACCAGCAGCGGATGGGCTCCGACCCCCGGTCCACGGTCGGCACCGCCACCGACGCCAACGCGATGCTCCGCATCCTGTTCAGCCGGCTCGGCAAGCCGCACATCGGCCCGCCCAGCGCGTACTCCTTCAACACCGCCTCGGTCCGGGCGAGCGGCGCGATCACCGTCGAGCGCGGCAACAAGAAGACCGTGAAGGCCACGTTCAACAAGACCGGCGGCATGTGTCCGCACTGCGAGGGCCGGGGCGCGGTCTCCGACATCGACCTCACCCAGCTCTACGACGACACCAAGTCACTGTCCGAGGGTGCGTTCACCATCCCCGGCTGGAAGTCGGACAGCCAGTGGACCGTGCAGGTCTACGCCCAGTCCGGGTTCGTCGACCCGGACAAGCCGATCGCCAAGTACACCAAGAAGGAACTGCGGGACTTCCTCTACGGGGAGCCGGTCAAGGTCAAGGTCAACGGCGTCAACCTCACGTACGAGGGGCTGATCCCCAAGATCCAGAAGTCGTTCCTGTCCAAGGACAAGGAGGCGATGCAGCCGCACATCCGGGCGTTCGTGGAGCGTGCGGTCACCTTCACCACCTGCCCCGAGTGCGAGGGCACCCGCCTCAGCGAGGGCGCCCGCTCCTCGAAGATCAAGCGGATCAGCATCGCTGACGCGTGCGCGATGGAGATCAGGGACCTGGCCACCTGGGTCGCGGATCTCGACGAGCCGTCGGTGGCGCCGCTGCTCGACGCGTTGCGGCAGACCCTCGACTCGTTCGTCGAGATCGGTCTCGGCTACCTCTCCCTCGACCGGCCCGCGGGCACACTGTCGGGCGGTGAGGCGCAGCGCGTCAAGATGGTCCGCCACCTGGGCTCCTCGCTCACCGATGTCACCTATGTCTTCGACGAGCCCACGATCGGTCTGCACCCGCACGACATCCAGCGGATGAACAACCTGCTGCTGCGGCTGCGCGACAAGGGCAACACGGTGCTCGTCGTCGAGCACAAGCCGGAGACGATCGTGATCGCCGACCACGTCGTCGACCTCGGTCCGGGCGCCGGTACGGGCGGCGGCACCATCTGCTTCGAGGGCACCGTCGAGGGGCTGCGGGCAAGCGACACGATCACCGGCCGCCACTTCGACGACCGGGCCGCCGTCAAGGAGACGGTGCGCGAGGCCGGCGGTGCGATGGAGATCCGCGGGGCGACGGCGAACAACCTGCGGAAGGTCGACGTCGACGTCCCCCTCGGGGTGCTCGTCGTCGTCACCGGTGTCGCCGGTTCCGGCAAGAGCTCGCTCGTGCACGGCTCGATCCCGGCGGGCGAGGGCGTGGTGTCGATCGACCAGAGCCCGATCCGCGGCTCGCGGCGCAGCAACCCGGCCACGTACACCGGACTGCTGGAGCCGATCCGCAAGGCGTTCGCCAAGGAGAACGGTGTGAAGCCGGCGCTGTTCAGCGCCAACTCCGAGGGCGCCTGCCCCACGTGCAACGGCGCCGGTGTCATCTACATGGACCTGGCGATGATGGCCGGGGTCGCCACCCCGTGCGAGGACTGCGAGGGGAAGCGGTTCCAGCCGGCGGTGCTGGAGTACAAGCTCGGCGGCCGTGACATCAGCGAGGTGCTCGCGATGTCGGTGGCCGAGGCCGAGGAGTTCTTCGGCGCGGGCGAGGCGCACCTGCCGGCCGCGCACCGCATCCTGGACCGGCTCGCCGACGTCGGCCTCGGCTACCTGAGCCTCGGTCAGCCGCTCACCACGCTGTCCGGCGGCGAGCGGCAACGCCTCAAGCTGGCCACGCACATGGGCGACAAGGGTGGCGTCTACGTTCTCGACGAGCCGACCACCGGACTCCACCTCGCCGATGTCGAGCAGTTGCTCGGGCTGCTCGACCGGCTCGTCGACTCCGGCAAGTCCGTCATCGTCGTCGAGCACCATCAGGCCGTGATGGCGCACGCCGACTGGATCATCGACCTCGGCCCCGGTGCCGGTCACGACGGCGGCAAGGTCGTCTTCGAGGGGACACCGGCGGACCTCGTCGAGTCCCGCTCCACCCTCACGGGCGAGCACCTGGCGGCGTACGTGGGCGGCTGACGGTGTGCCCCCCAGGCGCACGCTCCGGCGGCAGTGCGCCGGTCTGCTGCGAGTGCGCCCCGGCCGATGGTGTGGGTTTGGCGGGGTGGGATCCCGATTGTTTGTGATCTTGGTGAGTCGGGCTGTCCGGCCCGAACTCCCCTCCCTCACATCTGTACGAGGAGTCCCGTGCGTATCCGTTCGATCCTTCCCCTCGCCGCGTCCGCCGCCGCGGTCGTGGCACTCACCACCCCGTCCCAGGCCGCCGACAACGGCTCCTACTTCATCCAGGACGCGCGTACCGGTGCCTGTCTGCTGACCAACGAGGGCTACGTGGGCGGTCAGCTCGGCGCCTGCGGCAACGATGCGGTCTGGCAGGTCCGCAACCTGCCGAACGGCTCGGTGCAGTTGGCCAGTGGCCAGGACGAGGAGCGCTGCCTGGGTCTGTCGCCGGTGAAGATCTTCCCGCCGCCGGTGTTCCTGAGCCCGTGCGGCAGCTCGCCGGACCAGTGGACGATCAACGGTCCGGCCGAGAACGGTGCACCGGTCGCCCTCGGCCTCACAGAGATCCCCTACATGGGCACGCTCACCCCGAGCGGGGACCGGGCGACGCTGGCCGGTCGGGGCGCACCCGAGTGGACGTTCACCCGGGTCGGCTAGGCGGCGGCAGTACGGACAGGGGCGGGGTCCGGAGCGTTGAGGCTCCGGACCCCGCCTCGTCAGGTGCCCGTCACCTCGTCCGGTGCCCGTCAGAAGGAGATGACCGTGGCGCCTTCCAGGGTGAAGCGCAGGAACTCGTCCCTGGCCACCCGCAGGCGCAGCCCGCGCTCGGCGAGCCCGGCCTCCATCCCGTCGGCCCGGGCCGCGTTGACGCAGGCGCCCACGGTCACGCCCTCCGCTATCAGTTCGTCGACCTGCCGGTTGAAGACCGCGCTCGCTCCGGAGGGAGCCGCGTCGCCGAGGCGCTGCTGGGCCGGCCCGAAGCACAGCACCTCGACGGTGGTGTCGTTCTCGGCGGCGACCTCCTGGATGCGCTGGGCCACGCGGGTCCCCGTGGTGATCGAGGCGTCGTCGTCGTGGAACACGTGGATGACCGTCTTCGGCATCTGCCGCACCTTCCGTTCCGCTCGGTGTCCTGGCCGGGCATGGGGACCACCGTATCGATCGTCTTGTTCCTCGGGACGATCTGTCTCGTATTTCGATACTGGGTGGTGCGCGACGACTGGGCCCTTGCGCAATCCGGGCCGCCTGAAGAATGGGCACGCTCGGTATGCATTTCGGTTACGCAGCGTGGAATGAATGGATCATGGAGATCGAGGAGCGGCACAGGGCGCGGTGCGGAAGGGTGGCCGGACATGGCAGGTGACGGTGGCTGTGGTCCGGAGGCGTCCGTGCCGGAGCGGGGGGCGTTCGCCGTCGATGTGCGGGACGGCCGGGTGGGCCGGGTGATGGGGCGGGTCGGGCCGTATGTGCAGCTACGGCCCCCCGGAGGTGGCGCGGAGTGGGACTGTCCGCCCGACTCCGTCCGTCCGGCCCCGCCGGGGCTCGCGCTGCGGGCGCGGGTCACGGAGATCAACCGGCAGGGGCAGTTGCCGCGATGAGGGCGCGGGCCCGTTCCGGGGTCGGCCGGGGATGTCCTGTGGCGCAGAGCCCCGTGACGCGGCCTCGATCGAGAAGCGGGCCCCGGCGGCCGGGGTCTTCACCCACGTAGCGTAACCACCCCATCTCCCGGATCGCCGAGGGAACTTCGTGAGAACCCTTCCCCGGCCGCCTCTGTCCTGCTCCCGGCCGTGCGCGTTTCGGTACCCCCGCGCTCCGGGAGGTCGTTGCGAGAGTGACGGCAGGGAAAAGGAATCGTTTCTACGACTATGAGCGCATCTGACAGCCCGACAGCGGTAGGCAGTGGTTTCGCCCCTTCGATTCCGCAAGGCCGTGCTCACAGGAGGGCGGGAGGGCTGCCGGGCCCTCGCATCGCGAACCCCCGCCCCGAGGTGCTGCTGTCGCACGGATCTGCGGGGTCGGACAGCGATGGGGCGGAGGCGACGCCGCTGTACGCCGAGTTGCTGAGCCTCTGGGCTGCGCGCGAGGCCACGCTCCCCGGAGTCCTGGACGCCGACTGGCGCCGCCTGACCTCCTATCGGCACTTCCACGAAGAGACGGAGGAGATCCTGCGCATGCTCCGCCTTCAGGGATCTTCAGGGGTGCACTCATAAAAGTGGACCAACTGGGTGATCTTGGATCGCTGCGTCGGTTCCAACAGGCCGCGTCGACGTTGATCAGTTGTGGAATCAAGGGAATTGTGGGAGCGGCACGCGGTGTTGGCCGATGCGTTTTGCGGTGCGGACGACAGTGTGCGAGAGGCACAGTCGGTGTTTGACGGGTGCCAGGCCGAGCGGGTGCGCATGCTCGCCGCCTTCGCCGTCTCGGTGGGCAGTGACGGGGCGGTCGCCGAACTGCTGGGGCTGACCGAGCGTGAAGTACGCCTGGCCCGCCGCACCGTGGGCAAGGACGTCGCGCGGTCACTCGCGGAGGCGCTGCTCGCCCCACCACCGACCGGTGGTCCCGAGCCAGCCGCGGACTCGCAGATCCGGTCCGGGGAGGGCGATTCCCGCTTCACCCCGGCCGCGGAGACCGCAACAGCCGCGGGGCCGCGCCCGGTTCATGCTCCGACCCCCGTGTCGCGACCGGTTCAGGCGCCGGCCCCCGTGCCGTCACCCCGGACGGAAGGGGCCTCCCTGCAGCCGTCGGCACCCGCAGGGGGCCAGGAGTGGTCGCCCGCGCTGGACGCCCTGCTCGTCGAGGGCTGGAACGGGGGGATCGACGCCGCTGCGCTCGCGTCCCGGCTCGGCGTCGGGCTTCCGCAACTGGTCTCCCGGGCACAGCGCCTGTTCGCGGACGGCCGTCTCAGCCCGGTGCGACGCGATGGGGGCCGTCACCGACGCGCGGACAGCGGGCATATCTCCGCCACGCAGGCCGCGCAGGCCACCCAGGCCACACAGGGCGCACTCCACAACGCCCGCACCCTGTACACACCCCCGGCCGAGCCCTGGCCCTCGTCGTTCGACGGGGCGGGCCCCTCCGAGCCGTACGACTCCTGGAACCGGACCATGTACGGGCAGGAAGTGAACGGCTGGGCCGCGGACTCCACCGAGTCGCTTCTCCGGCACGACTGGGACGGCATCCTGCACGACTGGAATCGCGCGCACTCCGCCGACTCCGTCTGAGGCCGGCCACGGCGGCGCAGGCCAACCGGCAGGGCCGGCTACCGCGGTGAGGGGCGGGGCAGGGCACCGATAGCCTGCCGGGCATGGTGAGCATGGACACGAAGCCCGATGCGCAACTGGCGATCCAAGCCGCGCAGGCGGGAGCGGCGGTGGTCCGCGACATGTACGGAACCTCACTGCCCCGTACGGAGAAGTCCGGCGGCGACTTCGCGACGGCCGCGGACCTCGCCGCCGAGGAGGCCATCCTCGACGTGCTGCGGACCGCCCGCCCCGATGACGCCGTGACAGCCGAGGAGAGCGGCCACACCGGCCCGGGCGGCGCACGGCGCAGATGGCTGGTCGACCCCCTGTGCGGCACGCTGAACTACGCCGTGCGGAACATGCTGGTCGCGGTGAACGTCGCCCTTCGGGTGGGGCCCGCCGTCACCGCGGCCGCGTCGGCGGACCCGTTCAGCGGCGAGGTGTTCTGGACCGACGGGGCGCGCGCCCGCGTCCGGAAGGACGGTGTGGACGAGGCGTTGTCGCCCTCGTCCGGCTCCTACCTGGTCGACCTCAATCTCGACCCCCAGTTCCCCAACGCCCCCGCCTTCCGGGCGGTGGAGCTCCTCGCCGCACCGGAGTTCGCCGAGCGGTTCCGGCCGCGTGTCGTCTCCACCACCCTGGCCGTGGCCTGGGTCGCCGCCGGCCGCAGGGCCGCGTACATCACCGACGGGGACCTGCGCGACAGCGTGCACTTCGCCGCCGGGATCGCGCTCTGCGAAGCCGCCGGCTGCGTGGTGACGGACCTGCGCGGCCTGCCGCCGCACAGCGGAGCCGGCGGACTGATCGCGGCGGCCGACCGGGAGACGCACGAAACGCTGCTGGACATGGTGAGGAGCCAGGCGGCCCGCCGCTGAGCCCGTCCCTTCCTCCGCCCATGCCTCCACTCATGGAAGGCCGCCTGCGATGCCGGTCGCGCGGTGTTCGGTGCGCCGGTCACACGATCGTGGGACGCTGAGGAAAGCGGCCCAGTGCCGCCGAACCGTCGATCTACGCTCCCCGGACAGGCTTCAGAAGAAGGGACCCGCGATGACCGCCGCGATGGTCGAACACCAGCAGGACTCTGAAGGCCGCCCGTGGGACTACCTGCTTCATACCTGGCAGGAACTGGACGTGCCCGAGGGGTGGCGCGCCGAGATCGACGAAGGGCAGATCGTCTTGGTACCGCCGCCGCACGCGCATCACAACGGCATCGCTGCCAAGGTGCAGCGCCGTCTCTACGCGAATCTGCCCGACGCGCTGGAGATCTACCAGACCCTGGGCGTGCACGTGGCGCCCCTCGACAAGCTGTACGTTCCCGACCTCGTGGTCATGCCGGCCGAGTTGATCGATGCCGCCGACTCCGAGAGCAGCGATCCGGTGGACGCCTCCGAGGCGCTTCTCGTCGTCGAGATCACCTCGAAGGGCAACGCCCGCGACGACCGCACGAAGAAGTACCGCGCCTACGCCCGCGCCGGAGTGCCGATGTACCTGCTGATCGACCGGTTCGATACGCGCGGGGCGATGGCCACGCTGTTCACGGAGCCCAACGAGGACGGTACGTACAAGCGCTCCGACCCGGTGCCGTTCGGTAAGCCGCTCGACATGCCCGCGCCGTTCGACGTCACTTTGGCCACGGACGCCTTTCCGGTCTGAGGCGGACAGCGAGAACGGCGGCACCCCACCGGGGCGCCGCCGCTCTCGTGGTTCCGTGGTCCGTCAGACCCCCGCGGGTTCCTTCGCGAGGGCATCCGGGCCCGCGCCCGCGCCGACCGTGGCCGGGCCGGTGGCCGCGACCGGGGAAGCGGCCGGTTCCTGGGACACGTTGAACTCCGCCAGCAGGTCCTTGCTGAAGCCGAAGAAGTACGTGGCGACGAAGCCCGCCAGGTAACCGACGAGCAGGCCGCCCGCGTAGATCGCGATCGTCGCACCCAGGCCGTGGTTGCCGTCCAGCAGCGGGAACAGCGCCCAGCCGGACGGGCCGATCGCGGTCGAGCCCACCGCGTCGCCGAGCTGGTTGAAGAAGCCGACGAACGCGCCGCCGAACGCACCGCCCACGCACGCCGTGATGAACGGGCGGCCCAGCGGCAGCGAGACGCCGTAGATCAGGGGTTCGCCGACGCCCAGGAAGCCCGCGGGCAGGGCGGACTTGATGGTCCGGCGGATCGACTCGTTGCGCGGGAGGCGGAAGAAGACCGCGATGGCCGCGCCGACCTGGCCGGCACCGGCCATGGCGAGGATCGGGAGCAGGACCGTGTAGCCCTGCTGCTCGATCAGCGTGGTGTGGATCGGGATCAGCGCCTGGTGCAGGCCCAGCATGACCAGCGGGAGGAAGAAGCCGCCGAGGACGAGACCCGCGCCGGCGCCGCCGTTGGACAGCAGCCAGTCGGCGAACGTACCGATCGCGGTGGAGACCTCACCCGCCACGTACATCAGGCCGAAGATCGTCACCAGGCCGGAGACCAGGACCGTCAGGGTCGGGGTGACCAGGACGTCCAGCGCCTCCGGGACCCAGCGCCGGCACCACTTCTCCACGTACACCGCGAGCACCGCCGCACCCAGTGCGCCGAGGACGCCGCCCTGGCCGGGGGAGAGCTTCTGGCCGAACGCCTCGATGTTGGCGACGCCCGGGAAGACGATGATGGCCGCGACCGCACCGCCGAGGATCGGCGTGCCGCCGAACTCCTTCGCCGTGTTGTAGCCGACGAAGACCGCGATGAGTGCCATGAAGCCGGACGCCATCGCCGCCAGGGCCGGGGTGACCGAGGGCAGCCACTCCAGGTTGACCAGCAGGCCGTTGAGGCCCGCGATGATGCCGCAGCCGATCAGGGCCGGGATCAGCGGGACGAAGATGTTGGCGATCTTGCGCAGGAAGAGCTTGAACGGCGTGGCGTTCTTGGCCTTCCTGGCCGCCTTCATCTCGGCACCCTGCGCGGCCAGTTCCTCCGCGGTGAGCGGGGCGGCGGCAGGGTCGGGGGCCGGGGCCGCTTCCTGGCCCTCCTTGACGAGCTTCTCGAACTCAGGGGTGACGCGGGCGACCGTACCGGGACCGAGAACGATCTGGTACGTGTCGTCCTCGACCACGCCCATGACGGCGGGCACGGCCTTCAGTGCCTCGTCCTGGACGAGCGAGCGGTCGTGCAGACCCAGCCGGAGCCGGGTCATGCAGTGGACAACGGAGCTGACGTTCGCGGCGCCACCGACGAGCGGAAGGATCGCGGCGGCAGTGGCGCGGTTCTTGTCTTCTGTAGCCATGGTGCGTGGTGCCTTGCTGTGCGGGGGAACGGGGGTGGAACGGAGAGATCAGGTGGCGCGGGGGGCGGCGGCGAGCGCGGCGCGGAGGTGACCGTCCGAGGCGGACAGCAGCGTGGCGGCGGTGGGGCCGTCCACCTGGCCGAGGATGGTCAGGATGGCGTTCTTCACCTCGCCGTCGGTGGCGGCGAGTGCGGCCTCGATCTCGGCGTCGGATGCACCGGTGGCCAGCGAGACGATCCGCCGGGAACGGGCGCGCAGCTTCTCGTTGGAGGCGCGCACGTCGACCATGAGGTTTCCGTACGTCTTGCCGAGCCGGATCATCGTGATCGTCGAGAGCATGTTGAGGACGAGCTTCTGTGCCGTGCCCGCCTTCAGCCGGGTGGAGCCGGTGAGCAGCTCGGGGCCGACGACGACCTCCAGGGGGTGCTCGGCGGCGGCGCCCAGCGCGGAGTCCGCGTTGCAGGAGAGCCCGATGGTCAGGGCGCCCCTGGCACGGGCGTGCTCGACGGCCCCGATCGCGTACGGCGTACGGCCCGAGGCGGAGATGCCGACCACCGTGTCGTCGGCGGTCAGGCCCAGCGCGTCGAGGTCGGCGGCGGCCAGCTCCTTGCTGTCCTCGGCGCCCTCGACCGCGGTGACCATCGCGGACGGGCCGCCCGCGATCAGACCGATCACATCGGCCGGGTCGGTGTTGAAGGTGGGCGGGCACTCGCTGGCGTCCAGCACGCCGAGGCGGCCCGCGGTGCCGGCGCCCGCGTAGATCAGCCGGCCGCCGCGGGCCATGCGCGCCGCGGTGGCGTCGATCGCCGCGGCGATCTCGGGCAGCCGCTCGGCGACGGCGTCCGGGACGGTGCGGTCCTCGCCGTTCATGATCCGGGCGATCTCCGAGGTGGCCAGCCGGTCGATCTCGGCGAGCTCGGGGCGGAACGCCTCGGTGGTGAGGGTGGCGAGCTGGGCGCGCAGTTCGCCGTAACCGTCGGGGGTGGTGGCGTCGGCGTCGGTGAGGGAGGTCATGGAGAGCGGCTCTGCTTTCTTGAACTCGTGCGGTTCTGCGGGTGCGGGTGGGTGGCCGTTGGTCAGCGGGTGCGGGGGTTGTGGCGGTGGGCCAGCGCCTCGTAGGAGGCGGCCAGGGCCGGGGCCGCCGTCTCGTACGTACGCTGAGCGACTCCTATGAACAGGCAGTCGACGACCAGGAGCTGGCTCGTCCGGCTCGACATGGCGGCCGGGCGCAGCTCGCTCTCGCGGGCCGTGGACGTGGTCAGCACGTGGTCGGCGTACTGCGTGACCGGGCCGTCGGGGCGGCCGGTGATCGCGACCGTCGTCGCGCCGCGGTCGAAGGCGACGCGCAGCGGCTCGATGACGTCGCCCGTCGAGCCGGAGTGGGTGATCGCGATGGCCAGGTCGCCGGAGCGGAGCTGCACGGCGTTGGTCACCGCGAGGTGCGGGTCCATGTTGGCGTGGGCGATCAGGCCGATACGGGCCAGCTTCTGGGCCAGGTCCTGGCCGACGAGCGAGGAGGCGCCCACGCCGTAGATGTCGATCCGGCGGGCGGTTGCGGCCGCGGCCACGACGGCACCGAGCTGCACGGTGTCGAGCCCGGCGGCGGTGTCGGCGAGGGTCTGCTGCTCGTCGTAGGCCAGCTTGGCGACCACGTCGGCGATCGGGTCGTCGACCGCTATGTCCGCCGTGACGGCGGGCGCCGCGCCGGACTGCTGGTGGGCGGCGAGACCGGCCAGCGCGAGGCGCAGGTCCCGGTAGCCGGGGTAGCCGAGGAGGCGGGCGGTGCGGACCACGGTCGCCTCGCTGGTGCCGGTGAGCTCGGCGAGACCGGTGACCGTCAGGGCGGCGCAGCCTGCCGGGTCGCCGGCGACGGCCTCGGCGACGCGCTGCATGGAGCGGGTCATGGACGGCGCGAGCGTCCGCACCTTGGCCGCGAGGGCTGCCGGGGCGGGCGGCGAATCAGCGCTGAAACTTTCCTTCAGGTCATTGGTCACCTTTGAAAGATATTTTCAAGCCTAGTGTCCGTCAACCCCCCTTTGGTCCTGACCTGTGGCAGGACGAGGGCGCACCGGAGCCCCGGCGCACAGGTGGACAATGGCTGCATGGAGCTGAACCCCCTGGAGCAGGCACTGCACACCGCCCGCGCACTGGTCATGGCCGATCTCGCCGCCGGAGACGTCGCCGAGGCGGAGATCGTCTCGCTGGTCGAGGACGCGGTGACGCACCGGCGCTGGTGGGTCGAGCAGTGGCCGGAAGGGGTGGAGTTCGTCGTCGGCCTCATCGCCCAGGACGTCCAGGACGCGCTGCTGGAGCGGTACGGCCGCTGGCCGCTGTGCCCGGTCTGCGACGCGGGCGACCCGCACGCCCTGGACGTCGAGCCGGAACTCGGACCCGACCCGCACTGGGTCTGCACGAAGGCGACGGTCGCCGTCGCCCCGGTCGGCTCGCTCGCCGGGATACCGCGGCCGTGACCGTTTACATCGATCCGCCGGACTGGCCGGGGCACGGGCGGCTCTGGTCGCACCTGGTCAGCGACGTGTCCTTCGACGAACTGCACACCTTCGCGGCGTCCATCGGCTGCCCGCCCCGCGCGTTCGAGCGCGACCACTACGACGTACCGGAAGCACGGTACGAGGACGCGGTACGGGCCGGGGCCCGGCAGATCGGCTCCAAGGAACTGGTCCGCCGCATCACCGAAGCGGGCCTGCGCCGCCCCAAGGGCCGCCCCGCACCGGGCTGAGGGCCCCTCCCCGCTCAGCCGGCCGAGGAAGGCGCGCACACCGCCGCGTCCTCGGCCGCCTGCCGCGACACCGCGGCCGGGCCACCCGCCACCGGCCGGGACGAGGCGTTGCGGCTGCGCTGCAGGCGCAGCGAGAAGACCACCGTGACCAGTGCCAGCACGGTCATTGCCGCCCCCGCCCACGCGGTGGCCTCGAAACCGAAGTCCATGTCGATCACCGTGCCGCCCAGCCAGGGCCCGCCGGTGTTGCCCAGGTTGAACGCGGCGGTCGTCGTCGCACCCGCCAGCGTCGGGGCGGCGCCCGCCACGTTGAACATCCGGGCGTTCAGCGCCGGAGCCGTATAGAACGCCGACAGGCCCAGCAGGAACGAGAGCACGATCACGGCGGCCTGGTTCGACGCGAACAGCGCCAGCGCGGCCAGGAACACCGTCGACGCCGCGATCCCGCTCAGCAGCACCCCGAAGAGGTGCGCGTCCGCGACCCGGCCGCCGATCATCGTGCCGACCAGCGCACCGATCCCGAACAGCGCGAGCACCGTCGGCACCCAGCCCGAGGCCAGCCCGGCGACGTCCGTCAGCAGCGGCGCCAGATAGCTGAACGCACAGAACACCCCGCCCGCCGCGAGCGCGGTGAGCACGATGGAGAGCCACACCTGCCGGTCGCGGTAGATCCCCAGCTCACGCTTGAGCTGCGGCTTCTCGTCCGGCAGTGGGATGCGGGGGATCATCGTCGCCACCCCGGCCAGCGCCACGGCCGAGGCCGCCCCGACCGCCCAGAACGCCGACCGCCACCCCAGGTTCTCGCCCAGGAAGGCGCCCAGCGGCACACCCAGCACGTTCGCGATGGACAGCCCGCCGATCATCACGGCCATCGCCCGAGCCCGCTGGTTCACCGGCACCATCGCGATGGCGACGGCCGCTCCGACGGCCCAGAACCCGGCGCACGCGAAGGCACTGATCACCCGGGAGGCGAAGAGCACCTCGTACGTCGGCGCGAGCGCGCCCGCGATCTGGCCGAGGCCGAAGACGGAGATCAGCGCGATGAGCGTGGTGCGGCGCGGCAGCCGCAGCGTCGCCACGGCGAGCAGCGGGGCGCCGACCACCATGCCGATCGCGAACGCGGATATGAGGAGCCCGGCCCGTGGGATCGACACGTTCATGTCATCGGCGATGGGTGGCAGCAGCCCGGACAACATGAACTCGCTGGTACCGAGTGCGAAGACCGAGAGGCCGAGGATGTACACGGCCAGGGGCATACGGGAGCGGCGAGCGGCAGAGTCGGGCATGACAGGTGCCAACAGCTAAACGGTCCTGCGCATTCCCCGTCCTGGGCAGGTGCCGGCCGCGCTCAGCGCGTGAGCAGCTCCAGCTCCGTGCCCAGATTGTGCCGGGCCCGCGCCTCCCACTCCGCCGCCCCGTACGGCGTACGGAACAGCCGCGGCAGCTCCAGAAGCTGCCGCAGCACCGCCGCCCGGCCCTCCCGGAACGCCTCGCCGGGGACGAAGCCGTACTCCTCGCGGACCCGGGCCGCATACTCCGCGTACTCCTTCGGCGGCGCCGCCAGGATCGCGAGGTCCGCGTCGCACAGGGCCTCGCCGTTGGTGTCGCCGTCGGCCGGGTCGTGCGAGACGGTGAGCCGGACCAGGCGGGCGACCTCGGCGGTGACCGAGTCCGGGACCCCCGCCTCGGGCAGGGCGCGCTCGGCGAGGACGGCGCTGCGCTCCTCGTTCTCGGAGCGGTCGGGCCGGTAGACCGCGTCGTGGAACCAGGCGGCCAGCCGTACCGCGTCCGCGTCCGCGGCATGACCGGCGAGCGTGTCCACGTGGTCGAGGACCGCCGTCAGGTGGGCGGTGGTGTGGTAGCGCCGCTGGGGCTCGGCCCACCGTGCCAGGAGGTTGTCGGCGTACGGCGACGGGTCGGGGCCCTCGTCGTCGCCCCGGGCGCCGACGAGGCAGTCGTACCAGCGGCCGCGGAGTGCGTCCGCCGCACCGCTGCTGAGGGGCCGGTCGGTGTCGTCCATGCCCCCGAGGTTAGAGCGTCCGGCCATCGGACGGTTGCGCTCCGGTTCACCGAAGGTCAAGTCCGGTGGCGGCCCGGATGGTTGGCTGGGCCCATGGCTGACGAACGTGATCCCGAGCTCCCCGGTCTCCTCCTGCGCACCGAGCGGGACGCCCTGACCCCGCTGCTGCGGTCCGCCGCGGACGGCGACTTCGACCTGCGTACCGCATGCCCCGGCTGGACGGTGCGGGACGTGCTCGCGCACTGCGGGTCCGTGCTGAGCCGGGTGGTGGAAAGCCGGTTCGGGCCGGATGTGTTCAGCCCCGAGTGCAACGACCGGGACATCGCCGAACGGGACGGCTGGACGCACACGCAGGTGGTGGACGAGCTGGAGCGGGGCATGACCGACGCCGGTCCGTTGATCGCCGCGGCGGGCGGGGTACTGGACGCGGTGGCGCTGGGGGAGTGGGTGCACGCGGGCGATGTGCGGGCGGCCTGGGGGCTGGCCGGGGCGTACGGGGGCCCGGGGCTCCCGCACGCGCTCGGGCTCCTCGTCCCGCGCGCCCTGCGCCGGAAGGTGCCGCTGTTCGTC
The DNA here is from genome assembly GCF_044458665.1 of Streptomyces sp. NPDC050422. Lineage (NCBI taxonomy): Bacteria > Bacillati > Actinomycetota > Actinomycetes > Kitasatosporales > Streptomycetaceae > Streptomyces > Streptomyces sp. NPDC050422. Next base: position 19,305 of record NZ_JBITIE010000014.1, on the reverse strand, counting down.
GCGGAGCTCACGGACAGCGGGCGGGAGGTGGTCATCGGTACGGAGCAGGAGGGGCGTGCCCCCGGGCGGTATCGGGGCGACGGGGCGACGCTGATCAGGCTCTGCGCGGACCGGCCGCTGGTGGGGACGCGGTACGAGCTGGAGGGCGTCCGGGAGCGCGAGCTCGGCCTCTTCGACTGAGACGCCAGGGCCTGACGGCCGGGACGGGCGCTACGGTGCGCCGGTGACGAATCTGACGAACCAGCCCGGCAGGGCGGACGGGCCGGTCGCGGCGGGCGAACCGGTCGCGGTCATGGACCTCAACGCCGATCTGGGCGAGGGCTTCGGACGCTGGACCCTCACCGACGACGAAGCGCTCCTCGCCTGCGTGACCAGCGCCAACGTGGCTTGCGGCTTCCACGCGGGGGACGCGTCCGTGATGCGGCGGGTCTGCGACTCGGCCGCTGCCCGGGGCGTACGGATCGGCGCGCAGGTCTCGTACCGCGACCTGGCCGGCTTCGGGCGCCGCGCGATGGACGTACCGGCCGCCGAGCTGGCTGCCGAAGTGGCGTACCAGATCGGCGCGTTGCGGGTGTTCGCCGAGGCCGCCGGATCCCGCGTCTCGTACGTCAAGCCGCACGGGGCCCTCTACAACCGCACCGTCCGGGACGACGAACAGGCCGCCGCCGTCATCGAGGGCGTCCGGCTGGCGGGCGGGGGCCCGGCCGTCCTCGGCCTGCCCGGCTCCCGGCTGCTCGCACGGGCCGCGGACGCCGGTCTGGCCGCCGTCCAGGAGGCCTTCGCCGACCGCGCGTACACCCCGCAGGGCACACTCGTGCCGCGCTCGGAGCCGGGCGCGGTGGTGCACGACGCCGATGAGGTCGTACGCCGCAGCGTGGGCTTCGCCGTGGACCGGAGCGTGACCGGGGCCGACGGCGGCCGGATACCCGTCGTCGCCCGCTCCCTGTGCGTCCACGGCGACACCCCGGGCGCCGCCGCGCTCGCCCTACGGGTGCGGGCCGCGCTGGAAGAGGCGGGCGTCGCGGTACGGGCGTTCGCATGAGTGCGGGGGGACGGACCGGCCCGCCGCTCGTCGTGCTGCCCGCCGGGCCCCGGGCGCTGCTCGTCGAACTGGACGGGCGGCAGGCCACGGAGGCCTTCCACGCGGAGGTGCTGCGGCGCCGTGCGGCGGGCGAACTGCCGGACGTGCGCGACATCGTGCCCGGCGAGCGGACGGTGCTGCTCGACGGCATCGCGCGGGACGCCGCCGCGCTCGCCCGGGAGCTGCCCGGCTGGCACATACCGCCGCCGCGCCGGGACACGGGCGAGACGGTGGAGCTCCCCGTCGTCTACGACGGCCCGGATCTCACCGATGTCGCCGAGGCCTGGGGCGTGACCGCCGCGGACGTGCCCCGCCTTCACGCCGGAACCGAATTCCGGGTCGCCTTCTGCGGGTTCGCCCCCGGCTTCGGCTACCTGACCGGCTTGCCGGACCACCTCCACCTGCCGCGCCGGGCGACCCCACGCACCCGGGTCCCGGCGGGCGCGGTGGCGCTGGCCGGCCCGTACACCGGGGTGTACCCGCGCCCGTCCCCCGGCGGCTGGCAGCTCATCGGCCGGATGCCGGATCCCGGCCCGCTGTGGGACCCGCACCGCGAACCGGCCGCACTGCTGGGGCCGGGCGCGCGGGTCCGGTTCGTGGAGGCCGCACGGTGACGGCGTCGTTCGAGGTGGTCCGCGCCGGGGCCCTGACCACCGTGCAGGACGAGGGCCGCGCCGGACTGGCCCACCTGGGCGTCGGACGGGCCGGCGCCCTCGACGCACCCGCCGCCGCGCTCGCCAACCGGCTGGCCGGCAACCCCGTCACCGCAGCTGTCCTGGAGACGACCGCCACCGGCTGCGCCGTCCGCCCGGACCGTGCGGTGCGGGTGGTCGTCGGCGGTGCGCCGTGCCGGGTGACGGTGGACGGGCGGCCGGTGGCGTGGGGTGCGGCGGTGCACGTGCCGGCCGGGTCGGTGCTGGACGCGGGGCCCGCGGTGCACGGCCTGCGCGGCTACCTGGCGTTCGCAGGGGGCGTGGCGGCGGAACCGGTGCTCGGCAGCAGATCGGCGGACCTGCTGTCCGGGCTGGGCCCGGCGCCCCTGCGCGACGGGGACGTACTGCCCCTGGGGCCGCCCCCGTTGCCGGGCGCGCCCGCCGTCGACGCGGTGCCGTGGCCGGGCGCGCCCGCCGGGCTCGTGCTCCCGGTCCACTTCGGCCCCCGCCACACCTGGTTCACCCCCGCCGCACTCCGGACGCTCACCACCGCGACGTACCGTGTCTCCGCGCAGAGCAACCGCATCGGCCTGCGCACGGAGGGGCCACCGCTGGAGCGTGCCCGTACGGGCGAACTGCCCAGCGAGGGCATGGTGCTCGGCGCCGTCCAGGTCCCGCCGGACGGCCGCCCGGTGGTGTTCCTCAACGACCATCCGACGACGGGCGGTTACCCGGTGGTGGGCGTCGTCCCCGAACCGGCGCTGGCAGCGGCGGCGCAGGCGGGCGCGGGGTCGGTGGTGCGGTTCGTGCGCGCCGGGAGGTGAGCCGTGGCGGTCACGTCGTGGCGGGCAGCCCGAAGTGGTCGGCGATGATCCGCATCGTCAGCGCGCCATCGGCGTTGAAGGCGGGATCGGCGTCGTATGCCGGGGCCTCCCGGCCGATGATCCCTGCGGCCAGCAGTTCGCGTACCAGCAGATCTCCGTGGCGCCGCGTCTCCCGGCCCCGGCCGACGTTGAAGTACGTCCGCCCGAATCCGCCCCGGCTGTTCAGGAACTGGAACGGGTGGTCCTCGCAGTGCTGAACGCTGTAGTTCTGCCCGTGCGGGCAGGCGCACGCGGATGTGCCCGCCAGGAACACCGTCTCGACCCGGTCCGGCCCGCCGAAGCGCTCGTCGTAGCGGAATCCGGTGAGGAAGCCCGCCAGCTGGGACACCTCCGCGCCGCGCACGGCCGCCGCGTCCCACGTCACCCAGGCCCAGCCGCCGGACTCGCCCTGCGTACGGGCCGGATACCCGGCGTCCGCGCACGCGGCGGCCAGCCCGGTCACATCGATGCCACGGGCATGGACGGCGTACGTCCCCGGGGCGACGACCGGGCACGTCCCGCTCACCGCGCCCAACGGCGCCGCGGCAACGGGCGCCGTGGCAACGGGCGGCGCGTCGAGCGGCGAGGGGACGGGCGGCAGGGCGGCCAGCGGCGGGGAGGGCAGGCCGAAGGCGTCGGCGATCGACCGCACCAGCCGCAACTCGTCGGCGTCGTCGTGCTCGTAGCAGTCGTGCACGCCGTCCTTCCACTCCTGGCACTCCGCCCCGGGGCCTATCACGCCCGCCGCGAACAGCTCGGCCGACAGGTAGTCCGGGTTGTCGCCCGCCCGCTGCTGTCGGAAGGTCTCGAAGCTGAAGAAGAGCGTCGTGCGCCCGTCGCGGTAGTACGCGAGGTGGGGGCCGTGCGCCTTCGCGCTGCACGGCTCGGTCACGAAGACGACCACTTCCGCCCCCTGCGGGCAGAGCCGTCCGTAGTCGACGTCTTCGTAGTCGTCGTCCTCCTCGTCGAGCATGTCGTGCACGGCCCACGCCCAGCCGTCCGCCTCGCCCCGGGCGAGCGGCTCGCGGTTCTGCTCGCGCAGCCCCTCGAAGAAGGCGTCGGCAGGCAGGCCCCGGGCGAAGGCGAGGTTCACCTCGTGGCCGGGGAACGTGTCGTGCAGCCATGTCGTCATGGATCCGATCGTAGGCACGGCCACTGACAACGCAGCTGCCCCGAAGCCCCGTTGCCGCACCTTCGGCCCGGCCAAAATCGCACGACAGGGTCGCGCGGCCTCTGGGAGGCTGCCCAGGACATTCCGTACGGCGACTGGACAGGTGGACGATGGCTTTCGTGTTGGAGGGACCGGCTCTGGAGGGTGCGCGCGTGCGCCTGGAGCCGCTGGGGCACCGTCATGCGGAGGATCTGGCGGTCGCCGCGGAAGAGGACCGGAGTTCGTACCGGTTCACGTGGGTGCCCCGCGCCCACGAGGTCGAGGAGTACTTCGAAGCCCAGTTCGCCCGCACCGTCACCGGGAAGCTGTTCCCGTACGCGCAGATCGACCAGGCGTCCGGCCGGGCGGTCGGCGTCACGGCGTACTGGGAGCCCCGGCACTGGCTGGACGAGGACACGCTGAGCGCGATCGAGGTCGGTTTCACCTGGCTCGCCGCCTCCGCCCAGGGCTCGGGGATCAACGCCGAGGCCAAGTACCTGCTGTTCCGGCACGCGTTCGAGGTGTGGGGCGTGGCGCGCGTCGACCTGAAGACGGATGCCCGCAACAGCCGTTCCCGTGCCGCGATCGAAGCGGCGGGCGCGAGCTTCGAGGGCGTGCTGCGGAACTGGTCCCGGTCATGGGCGCCGGGCGAGGACGGGAGCCTGCGGGATTCGGCGATCTTCTCGATCACGGCGGACGAGTGGCCGGACCGCCGGAAGGCGCTCGAAGAGCGCATCGCGCGCGCCAGTGGGGCCTGATCCACCGGACCGGCCCCACACTCCGCGTGCCGCGTACGGCAGGTGCCCTACACCCCCGCCCGGAACCCGCGCAGTCGCAGCGAGTTGCCGACCACGAACACCGACGAGAACGCCATCGCCGCGCCCGCGATCATCGGGTTCAGCAGCCCCATCGCGGCCAGCGGCAGCGCGGCCACGTTGTAGGCGAAGGCCCAGAACAGGTTCGTACGGATGGTGCCGAGCGTCTTCCGCGACAGCCGGATCGCGTCCGCGGCGGCCCGCAGGTCCCCGCGCACCAGGGTCAGGTCGCCGGCTTCGATCGCCGCGTCCGTGCCCGTGCCCATGGCCAGGCCCAGGTCGGCCTGGGCGAGGGCGGCCGCGTCGTTCACTCCGTCGCCGACCATCGCGACCGAACGGCCCTCGCCCTGGAGGCGCTTGACGACGTCGACCTTGTCCTGCGGCATGACCTCCGCGTACACCTCCTCGATGCCGACCTCGGCCGCGACCGATTCGGCCACCGCCCGGTTGTCGCCGGTCAGCAGGATCGGCGTCAGGCCGAGGGCGCGCAGCCGCCGGATCGCCTCCGCGCTGGTGTCCTTCACCGCGTCGGCCACCTCCAGGACCGCTCGCGCCTCGCCGTCCCAGGCGACCGCGATCGCGGTACGGCCCGCGGCCTCCGCGTCGGCCTTGCGACGGGCCAGTTCCTCGGGCAGGTGGATCTCCCACTCGGCCAGCAGCGCCTCGCGGCCGACGAGGACCGCGTGGCCCTCGACGATGCCCTGGACGCCGAGGCCGGGGACATTGGTGAAGTCCTCGGGGGTGGGGAGAGTGGTGCCCGTGCGCTCGGTGGCTCCGGTGGCGACGGCCTGGGCGATGGGGTGCTCGGAGGCGTGCTCCAGGGCTCCGGCCAGGCGCAGGACGTCGGTCTCGCTGACACCGTCCGCGGTGTGGACGGTCTGGAGGGTCATCTTTCCGGTGGTGACGGTGCCGGTCTTGTCGAGGACGATCGTGTCCACCCGACGCGTGGTCTCCAGGACCTCGGGGCCCTTGATGAGGATGCCGAGCTGGGCGCCACGTCCCGTACCGACCATGAGGGCGGTCGGGGTGGCGAGGCCGAGGGCGCAGGGGCAGGCGATGATCAGTACGGCGACGGCGGCCGTGAACGCGGCCGTCAGGCCCTCTCCGTTGCCCAGCCAGAAGCCGAGCGTGCCGAGGGCGAGGGCGATCACGACGGGGACGAACACCGCCGAGATCCGGTCGGCCAGGCGCTGGGCCGCCGCCTTTCCGTTCTGCGCGTCCTCGACCAGCTTCGCCATCCGGGCCAGCTGGGTGTCGGCGCCGACCCGGGTCGCCTCGACGACGAGCCGGCCGCCCGCGTTCAGCGTCGCACCGGTGACCGGGTCGCCGACGCCGACCTCGACGGGGACGGACTCACCGGTGAGCATGGACGCGTCCACCGCCGAGGAGCCCTCGACGACGGTGCCGTCCGTGGCGATCTTCTCGCCGGGCCGGACCAGGAAGCGGTCCCCGACCTGGAGGTCCGCCGTGTCCACGGTCACCTCGCGGCCGTCGCGCAGGACGGTGACCTCCTTGGCACCCAGCTCCAGCAGCGCCTTCAGCGCGGCGCCCGCCTTCCGCTTGGAGCGGGCCTCGAAGTAGCGCCCGGCCAGGATGAACGCGGTGACGCCCGCGGCCGCCTCCAGGTAGATGTTCCCGGAACCGTCGCTGCGTCCGATGGTCAGCTCGAAGGGGTGCGTCATGCCGGTCATCCCGGCGGTGCCGAAGAACAGCGCCCACAGCGACCACAGGAACGCGGCCGAGGTGCCGACCGAGATCAGCGTGTCCATGGTGGCCGCGCCGTGCCGGGCGTTGGTCCACGCGGCGCGGTGGAAGGGCCAGGCGGCGTACGTGACGACGGGGGCGGTGAGGGTGAGGGAGAGCCACTGCCAGTTGTCGAACTGGAGCGCGGGGATCATCGACATCGCGATGACCGGCACCGCGAGCAGGACCGCGGTGAGCAGCCGCTGCCGAAGCGGGCGGAGCTCGTCCGCCTCGTCGTCCGCCCCGGTGGCCGCGTCGCCGGTACGCACCGGGGGAGCGGGCTCCTGCGCGGTGTAGCCGGTCTTCTCGACCGTGGCGATCAGGTCCTGTACCGAGACGTCCTCGCCCCGGTAGCTGACCTTGGCCTTCTCGGTGGCGTAGTTGACGGTGGCCTCGACCCCGTCCATCCGGTTGAGCTTCTTCTCGATACGGGCCGCGCACGAGGCACAGGTCATGCCGCCGATGGCGAGCTCGACCTCTGCGGCGACGCCGGTACCGGTGGGATCACTGGGGGCAGTGGTGCCGGTGGTGGCTGCGGTCTGCGCGGACACGGGGCCTCCTTCGATCGGTCATTCATACCCCTGGGGGGTATATGGCGTTGACTCAGGTATACCCCCTACCCCTATGTGAGCGCAAGGGTGATCCGCAACGGAAGTGCCGGCCTTCGCGCCTCCGGTCGCCTGTCATGCGCCCGACCTCGCGTATCTTCACGTTCGCGGTGAGGCTGCGCCCCCGGGCTACCGCCCCGTAGGCTGGCATTGGACTAGACCTATAGATGTTCTCTGGAGGATTGGGTTCCCATGAGCAACCGTGCAGTCCTGGAGGTGATCGCTCTCGACGCGGAGGACGCGGTCGCTGCCCAGGCGGGTGGTGCGGACCGGCTTGAGCTGGTCACCGACATGGCGGCGGACGGCCTCACCCCGTCCTGCGCGACGTTCGCGGCGATCCGTGCCGCGGTGGACATCCCGCTGCGGGTGATGCTCAGGGTGGCGGACGGATTCGCGGCCGGCGACGTCGGCGTACTCGTACGCAAGGCGCGTGAGCTGCGGGCGGAGGGTGCGGACGGGTTCGTGCTCGGCTTCCTGGACGAGGAGGGCCATCCCGACCTCGTCGCGGTCGAGCGGATCGTCGCCGAGCTGGACGGCTGCAACTGGACGTTCCACCGCGCGATCGACCGCGCCGCCGACCGGGACGCGCTGCGCAAGTCCCTCGCCGACCTGCCGGGCCTGGACACGTACCTCACCGCGGGTTCGCCCGCCGGGGTGGACGAGGGCATCCCCACGCTGGTCGTCGAGGCGGCGCGCAAGGGCGAGCCGGGGTACGAGCCGCAGATCCTCGTCGGCGGCGGCCTGCGGCTGGAGCACCTGCCGGAGCTGCTGGCGGCGGGCATCGACGCCGTCCACATCGGCGGGGCCGCCCGGCCGGGCGGCTGGTCGGGGCCGGTGGACGCGGCCGCGGTGCGGGAGTGGCGGGACGTGCTCGACGCGTAGAGCGGTCGCGCGCAGGTGTGACGGGCGGGGGCGGGATGCCGGACACGGCGTCCCGCCCCCGCCCGTTGTGCGAGGGGCCCGGCCAGGCTGGTGCTGTCATGACCCTGGCGCAACAAACGTCACCGGCTCCACAATGACGGCACGGCGGTGTGGGAACGCTCCCACGGTGCCTCCCCGGCTGTTTCTACCGCTCATGGGAGCGTTCCCACCGCTCATCCGCCCTGCCTCGGCCCGTATTCGCCCCTACCGAAAGGCCCCCGGTGAACGCCTCTCCGCCCCCGTCCCCCACCGGTCGCAGCCGCGCCCGGCGCGGGCGCCGTGTGCTCGGCGCATTAGCCCTCACCGCGCTGTTCGGCGGTGTCCTCACCGCACCCGGCGCCGCCGCCGAGGAGGCCGACCCGGCCCCGGAGCAGATCACCAACGGTGACTTCGCCGCCGGCACCGCACCCTGGTGGTGGACCGCCAACACCGCAGCCGCCGTCACCGACGGCCGGCTCTGCACCGACGTACCGGCCGGAACGGCCAACCCGTGGGACGTGATCGTCGGCCAGAACGACATCCCGCTCGTCGCGGGGGAGACGTACGGCCTCACCTACACGGCCACCTCCACCACCCCGCTGTCCATCCACACCAACGTGCAGATGGCCACCGACCCCTGGACGACGGACCTGTCCGCGACCGACCGGATCGGCACCGAGGCGGTCCCCGTCACGCACGTCTTCACCGCGACCGCCGACCGTGACGCCGCCCAACTCGCCTTCCAGATAGGCGGCAGCGACGCGGCGGCCACCTTCTGCCTCGACGACGTGTCCCTGCGCGGCGGCGCCGAACCGCCCGTGTACGTGCCCGACACCGGCTCACGCGTCCGCGTCAACCAGATCGGCTACCTCCCGCAGGGCCCCAAGAACGGCACCCTCGTCACCGACGCGACCGACCCGCTGCCCTGGACGCTCCGGACGGCCGACGGAACGGCGGCCGCCACCGGCACCACCACCCCGGGCGGCATCGACCCCACCTCGCGCCAGAACGTCCACACCTTCGACTTCACCGACGTCACGACCGCCGGCGACGGCTACACCGTCGAGGCGGACGGCCAGGTCAGTGAACCGTTCTCGATCCGGTCCGACCTGTACGACACCCTGCGCGGCGACTCGCTCGCGTACTTCTACCAGAACCGCAGCGGCATCGAGATCGACGCGGACCTCGTCGGCGAGCAGTACGCGCGCCCGGCAGGGCACCTCGACGTCGCCCCCAACAAGGGCGACACGGACGTGCCCTGCCAGCCGGGAGTCTGCGACTACCGGCTCGACGTACGGGGCGGCTGGTACGACGCCGGGGACCAGGGCAAGTACGTCGTCAACGGCGGCATCGCGGTCGCCGAGCTGATGGACACCTACGAGCGGACCCTCACGGCCGACGGAGCGGAGTCCGCCGAACTCGGCGACGGCGCGCTGCGGGTGCCCGAGCACGGCAACGACGTGCCGGACATCCTCGACGAGGCGCGCTGGGAGCTCGACTTCATGATGCGCATGCAGGTCCCGGCCGGGCAGCCGCTCGCCGGAATGGTCCACCACAAGGTGCACGACGCCCAGTGGACCGGCCTGCCGATGATGCCCCACCTGGACCCCCAGCAGCGCGAGTTGCACCCCCCGTCCACCGCCGCGACGCTCAACCTGGCAGCCGCGGCCGCCCAGTGCGCCCGCCTCTACGCCCCGTACGACGCGGACTTCGCCGCCCGGTGCCGTACGGCCGCCGAAACGGCATGGACCGCAGCGAAGGCCCACCCGGACGTGCTCGCCGACCCCAACGACGGCACCGGCGGCGGAACGTACAGCGACAACGACGTCTCCGACGAGTTCTACTGGGCCGCCGCCGAACTCTTCACCACCACCGGCGCCGACCCCTACCGCCAGGCACTCCTCGACTCGCCCCTGCACGGCGACACCGACGCGGCCTTCCCGGCCGACGGCGGCATGTGGTGGGGCGGGACCGCCGGTCTCGGCGTCCTCACCCTGGCCACCGTCCCCAACGACCTCACCGCCGGCCAGCTCGCCCAGGTCCGCACCGTGGTGACCACAGCCGCCGACCGCTACGCCGCACAGACCCAGGACCAGCTGTACGGCGTCCCGTACGCACCGGCCGGCCAGAACTACGCCTGGGGCTCCAACAGCCAGGTGCTCAACAACATGATCGTGCTGGCCACCGCCGCCGACCTCACCGGGAAGGCCGGATACCGCGACGCGGTGCTGCGCGGCGCCGACTACCTCTTCGGGCGCAACCCGCTGAACCAGTCCTACGTCACCGGATACGGCGAGCGCAGCTCCGAGAACCAGCACCACCGGGTCTGGGCGCACCAGAGCGACCCCGCCCTGCCCCACCCGCCGGCCGGCTCCCTCGCGGGAGGGCCGAACCTCACCGCCCCCACCTCGGGAGACCCGGCGGCCGCGGAGAAGCTGGGCGGCTGCGCGGCGGCGATGTGTTACCTCGACGACAACGGTTCGTACGCCACCAACGAGGTCGCCATCAACTGGAACGCGCCGCTGGCCTACGTCGCCTCCTACCTGGACGACGCCGGTGACGGGGCGGGCCCCGCCCGCGCCTGCACCGTCACCTACTCCTCGCACCCATGGGCCACCGGCTCGACCACCACCGTCACGGTGAAGAACACCGGCACCCAGGCGCTCACCCCGTGGTCCCTGACCTGGCTGCTCCCCGGTGACCAGAAGCTCAGCCACACCTGGAGCGCCGAACTCGCCCAGTACGGGCGTACGGTCACCGCCGCACCGCTGTCCTGGAACCGCACCCTCGCGCCGGGCGCGGCGGTCGACTTCGGGTTCAACAGCAGCGCCGTCGGCGCGGCCGCCGACCCCGGAACGGTCAAGCTGAACGGGAGGGCCTGCACGGCGGGCTGACCGGACACGGGGGGGGTGGGGCGGCATCACACCGCCCCACCCCCCCCCGTCCTAGCCCAACTCCTCGGGCAGGGAAGCCGCGTGCAGGACGATCAGCCCCGACACCGCACGGGTCAGCGCCACGTACAGCCGGCGCAGCCCCGTCCGCTCGTCGGGCTCTCCGTCGACCACCGCGGCCGGTTCGTCCAGTACCACGTAGTCGTACTCCAGGCCCTTCGCCAGCGACGCCGGGACCAGTGTCAGCCGGGACTCGGCGGTCGTCTCCTGACCGGGGGAGAGGTAGCTGTGGCCCGCCGCGGTCAGCGCCTCGGCCAGCGCGGGGATGCGCGCGTCGGCGGCGATCAGACCGGTCGAACCCTCCTGCTCCAGCGACTCCTCGCACGCCGCGACCACCGCCGCGTCCAGCGCGTCCGCACCCGCCACCTTCCGTACCGACAGCGAACCGGGCGACTCACGCACCGACTCCACCGCCGTCAGGCCGGGCGAGATCACCGGCAGCAGCCGGGACGCGTACGCGATCACCTCGCGCGGCACACGGAAGCCCGCCGTCAGCTCCTCCACCACCGCGTCCGACTTGCCCAGGTGGTGAAGGGCCTGCTCCCAGCTCTGCGTCGACCACGGCGTCGTGCCCTGCGCCAGGTCCCCGAGCACGGTCGCCGAACCGGTCGAACAGCGCCTGCCCACCGCCCGGTACTGCATGGGGGACAGGTCCTGTGCCTCGTCGATCACGACATGGCCGAGCGAGTGCGTACGCGCCACCAGGTCGTTCGCCTCGTCGATCAGCACCGCGTCCGCCGCCGACCACTTCGCGGCCTTCACGCTCCGGGGGGGCTTGGTCCACAGGATCGTCTTCTGCTCGTCCTCACTCAGCAGCCCGTCCGCGTGCCCGGCCAGGAACTCGGGGTCCGACAGCAGCCGCAGCACCAGCTTCGACGGCTCGACCGCGGGCCAGATCGCCTTCACCGCTGCCTTCACCGCCGGGGTACGCGCCACCGCGTTCTGCACCCGGTCGTCGGGCGCCTCGCCCGCCTCCTCCATCCGCACCAGCACGGCGTGCGCGATGCGCTGCGGAAGGGCCTCGTGCGCGGCCCCGTACCGCATGTCCCGGGCCAGCAGCTCGGTCACCATCTCCTCGATCTCGTACGCCGGAACCCGCCAGCGGCGCGAACCACGCACCACCATCACCGGCTCCACCGGCATCGTCACGTGCGAGCGGATCGCCCTCCGCAGCACCTCCGCCATCCGGGCATCGCCCTTCACGACGGCGGCCCGCGCCTCGTCCGTGGACCGGACCTCGACCTGCGCCGTCACCAGGTCGTCGACGGTCGCCTGCTTCACCTCCAGCTCACCGAGGGCCGGCAGTACCTGCTCGATGTAGTGCAGGAACGACCGGTTCGGACCGATGACGAGCGTGCCGGTGCGGGCGAGCCGCTCGCGGTGCGCGTACAGCAGATACGCGACCCGGTGCAGGCCCACGGCCGTCTTGCCGGTGCCGGGCCCGCCCTGCACGCACACCGAGCCGCCCAGCTCGCTGCGGACGATCTCGTCCTGCTCGGGCTGGATCGTCGCGACGATGTCACGCATCGGGCCGACGCGCGGCCGCTCGATCTCCGCCTGGAGGAGCTTGCTGGTCTGCGCGGCCTCGGTCGGGTCGGTGAGGTGCTCGTCCTCGTACGCGGTCAGCTCACCACCGGTGTAGCCGAAACGGCGCCGCTGACCGACGTCCAGGGGGTCGTTGCGCGAGGCCCGGTAGAACGGCTGGGAGACCGGCGCGCGCCAGTCGATGACCATCGGATCGCCGTCGGCGTCGTGCACGTGGCGGCGCCCGATGTAGAACTGCTCGCCCTCCGCGCCCTCGGCCTGCGCCGCACCGACGACATGGAGGTAGTCCAGCCGCCCGAAGAAGAGCGGGGTGTGGGAGAGGTCGGCGAGCGACTTGATGCGGTCGGCGATCTGGGCCTGCAGCACTGCGGCGTTCACCCAGTTCGCCGTGACATCGCGGATGTTCAGGGCCTGGGCGTCCTCGCGCATGGCGCGCAGCGCGGCGCGCGAGGCGGCGAGATGGGCGCGCTCATGGGCGAGGGGGTCGGTGGTGGTGTCGCTTTCGTGTTCGTGCGCGGGCACGGTGTTGCCTCCGGCATTCAACGCAGGACGGCGGACCGCACCCGCCCCCGGTCACTGCTCGGGGGCGATGCGGTCCGCTCGGGGATCGATCACTGGTGCGCACGTGGACGTGCGTACGGCTGTCGGCCGGTTTCCGTCCGGTCGGCGGCGCTCCCCCGGCTGCCGGCGCGGGCCCTTGCGGGCGGCCGGTACCACGGTGCGGGAGGCGGGCAGACCGGCGATTGTAGCGACCGCCTCCGCCCGGCGCGAACGAATATCACGCGGGTCCATCCCGTAGGGGACGGCGTGCGACCACAGAGGTAGACGCCCGCCCCCGCGCTTCAGCCTGCGGGCCGACGCCGCGACGTGCTCGGGCGGAGCACCATGGAAGACATGAGCACCGTCACCCTCAACCCCCGAAGGACCGGCCCCGCGCACGGCGCGACCGCGGCCACCGGTCACCCCCGCAGCCACCGCGCCGGAGACGCGCTGCGCGCCGTCAAGGTCTACGCACGGGCCGCGTTCGGCGTCGTCGTCCTCGGCGAGTACGCGGAGGAGGCGGGCGTCCGCCGTAGGCACTGAGCACGACGCCCCGCCCCTCCCCGGCCCGTCAGTTGTCCGAAAGCAGCTCGTCCGCGTCCACGATCCGGTACGCGTACCCCTGCTCCGCCAGGAAGCGCTGGCGGTGCGCCGCGAAGTCCTGGTCGATCGTGTCGCGCGCGACCACCGAGTAGAACCGCGCCTCGTGCCCGTCCGCCTTCGGACGCAGCACCCGACCCAGCCGCTGGGCCTCCTCCTGACGCGAGCCGAACGTGCCCGACACCTGAATGGCGACGGTGGCCTCCGGCAGGTCGATGGAGAAGTTCGCCACCTTCGACACGACCAGCACACTGATCTCGCCCTCCCGGAAGGCGCCGAACAGCTTCTCGCGCTGGGCATTGCTCGTCTCGCCCTTGATCACCGGGGCGTCCAGATGCTCACCCAGCTCGTCGAGCTGGTCGATGTACTGCCCGATGACCAGCGTCTGCTCGCCCTGGTGCTTGCGCACCAGCGCCTCGGTGACCTTCCGCTTCGTCGCGGTCGTCGCGCAGAACCGGTACTTCTCCTCGGGCTCGGCGGTCGCGTACGAGAGCCGCTCGGAATCCGTCAGATTGACCCGCACCTCGACGCAGTCGGCGGGCGCGATGTAGCCCTGCGCCTCGATCTCCTTCCACGGGGCGTCGAACCTCTTCGGCCCGATCAGCGAGAAGACGTCCGACTCACGCCCGTCCTCCCGCACCAGCGTGGCCGTGAGCCCCAGCCGTCGCCGCGCCTGAAGATCGGCGGTGAACTTGAAGACGGGCGCGGGCAGCAGATGCACCTCGTCGTAGATCACGAGCCCCCAGTCACGGGAGTCGAACAGCTCCAGGTGCGCGTAGACGCCCTTACGGCGCGTCGTCAGCACCTGATACGTGGCGATGGTGACCGGCCGGATCTCCTTGCGCGTACCGCTGTACTCGCCGATCTCCTCCTCGGTCAGCGACGTCCGCTTCACCAGCTCGTGCTTCCACTGCCGGGCCGAGACGGTGTTCGTGACCAGGATCAGCGTCGTGGCCTTGGCCTGCGCCATCGCGCCCGCCCCGACCAGCGTCTTGCCCGCGCCGCACGGCAGCACCACGACTCCGGACCCGCCGTGCCAGAACCCCTCGACCGCCTGCTGCTGGTAGGGCCGCAGCGCCCAGCCGCTCTCGTCCAGCTCGATCGGGTGCGCCTCGCCGTCCACGTACCCCGCGAGGTCCTCGGCGGGCCAGCCCAGCTTCAGCAGCGTCTGCTTGACCTGCCCGCGCTCCGACGGGTGCACGGCCACGGTGTCCGGGTCGATCCGGGCCCCGACCAGCGGCTGGACCTTCTTCGACCGGAGGATCTCCTCCAGGACCGGCCGGTCCGTGGAGGTCAGCACCAGTCCGTGGACCGGGTGCTTGGAGAGCGTGAGGCGGCCGTACCGGTCCATCGTCTCGGCGATGTCGACGAGCAGCGCGTGCGGTACGGGGTAGCGCGAGTACTTCACGAGCGCGTCGACGACCTGCTCGGCGTCGTGCCCCGCGGCGCGGGCGTTCCACAGCCCGAGCGGGGTCAGCCGGTAGGTGTGGATGTGCTCGGGCGCACGCTCCAGCTCCGCGAAGGGGGCGATCACCCGACGGCAGGCGTCGGCCTGCTCGTGGTCGACTTCGAGGAGCAGCGTCTTGTCGCTCTGGACGATGAGGGGTCCGGTCACGCGCTTCGGCCCTTTCTACGGCGGGGTGGCCGTGTACCGGCCAAACGTCCAGTGTGCCGTATGTGGGGGCGGGGTGGTTCTGTGTGCCCGGGTCCTTGGTGCGGGGTTCCGTCCTCAAGCGCCGGACGGGCTTGTGTGCGGGTGCTCCGCGTTGTGCGGTGCGCCTCTGTCCGGTGGGTGGGGGTGGGGGCCCTCCGGGGAGACTCCTCAAAAATGGCGTGTGCACCCGACGACGAACCAGTACCCGGGTCGTACGCCATTTTCTGCGGGGACTCCCCTGCACGCCCCCACCCGCTCTCGCCCGCGTCTGCACGCCGGTGGGACGAATGGTGCAGACGCGCGGCGGCCGGGTTCGGGGGCGTGCAGGGGAGTCCCCGCAGGACGACGAACATCGACCCGGGTCGTCCGCGTACCCGCGGAACGTTCGTCGTTTGAGGAGACGCCCCGGAGGGACCCCGGACCCCCACCCACCGGGCCACGGCGCACCGCACCCCGCGCAGCGTCAGGTCTGGTCGTCCGCCAGTTCCGCCACGCCCGTGATCCGGTGGAGCGGATACGTGCGGACCTCGTCCGCCGTGTGGTCGTACGCCGTCACGTAGCCGCCCTCGACGCGGACCGGGGCGATCACTCGCTGGCTGGCCGCGCCCTCCGCGTTGACGTAGCCGATCCAGATCGCCGAGCCCGTCATCGCCGCGGCCTGGACGGTGACCAGGGTCTCGGCGGAGGTCGTACGCGGCAGGGTGCCCGCCCCGGAGGCGGACGACGCGGGGCCGGTGTCCTTGTGGACGACCGTCGCCGCCGTGTCCCCGGCCCGGATCGCCCGGACCGCCGCACCGAGGAGGGTCGGGTCGGGGACCGGCGGGCCCTCGGGTACGGGGGCGGGGGCCGTGCGGGGCGGCGTGCGGACGGCCCCCGCGCGGGTGATCAGGACGTCGCCGTCGGCGGACTCCGCGGCGGGCGCGTACCCCATCTCGCGCAGGCCGTCGAGGAGGGAGGCCGGGTCGATCTGGGCGGCCAGGGCCGTCGGGGCGAGCCGGCGCAGCCGCAGGGTGGCCGAGCGCTTGTCGGCGAGGATCTCGTTGAGGACTGCCTCGTCGTCGCAGCGTACGTACGAGGAGGCGGCGCCGATCCGCAGGTGGCCGTGGCGGCGGGCCACGTCGTCGATGAGGTAGCTGAGGGGCTGCGGCACCGGCGTACGGCTGTGGGCGGCGAGGAAGGCGTGCAGGTCGGCGGCGGACTGCCCGGCGTCCAGGGCGCGGCGTACGGAGCCCGGGGTGAAGCGGTAGACCGTCGCGCCGCCCTTGGACTCGATGTCCGCGAGGGCGCCGAGCATGTCCGCGAGAGGGCGTTCCAGCGGGCCGGGGGCGACGGCCGTCAGGTCGGCCTGGAGCAGGACGTGGTCGAGGGGTTCCGGGATGAGCGGGGCGAGCCGGGCGGCGGCTTCGACGGGCCCGCCGGAGAGCAGGGCGCGGGTCTGCGAGGCGAGGGCGCCGCGGCCGGTGATACCGAGGAGCTCCGACTCGTTCAGCGTCCACAGGGCGATCCGGGACCGCAGGTCGGTGGTGTCCCCGGCGGACGCGGAGGCGCCGCGCAAGGGCCGTTCCCAGCGGAGGCGGGCGAGCAGGGACTCCGGGTCCGGGGCGGTGCCGGGCGGCAGCGCGGCGAGCAGGGCCAGGACCCGGTGGCGGACCTCCGGCGCGGCGGAGCGGTCGAGTTCGGGGCCGAGCGCGGACAGGGCGCGGCCCTTGGCGTCCTGGCCGCCGACCAGTCCCGAGGTGCGGGTGGCGGCGAGCCAGGCTGAGGCGAGGTCCACCCAGCGGTCCTGGGCGGACAGTTCCGTCCAGTCGTCGTACGCGGGAGTCGGCGCGTACCGTTCGTCCGCCTCGCCGTCGGAGGCCAGCAGCCCGGCGGCGTAAGCGAGTTCGATCCAGAACGCGGCGACGGGTTCCGACACGTCCAGCACGGCGGCGGTCTTCTTCAGCTCGCGGACGCTGAGGCCGCCGGCCCGCAGTATGGCGGGGCCGCCGCCGTTCCAGCTCTTGAGCAACTCCTCGACGGTCGACACCGCGAGGAACGCCTGGCCGGCGGCGGCGCTGTCCACAGCCTGTGGATCGCGTTCGGCGACGGCGACGACGGCGGGCGGCTGCGGTTCGGGCACGCGGTGGGCGCGCCCGGCACGCAGATGCAGCGCGGCCTCGCGCGGCAGGACGACGGTGCGGGTCGACACGGGCAGCAGCAGCCCGCGGTCGCGCAGCCACTTCACGGGCGGGGTGGGGTTCGGGGTCACCTCGCCGTACGGCGGCCCCCAGACCAGCCGGTCCAGCACCGACAGGGCCTCCACCGGGGCGGTGTCGAGGAGTTCGCCCATCCGGGCCCGGTCGGTGAACAGCGCGGACAGGGCGCCCACCGCGGAGACGGGGTCATGGGTGGCGGGCAGCCCGGCCTCGTGAAGGATCTCCTGGAGCCGGCCGGGCGACATGCCGGCGGTGGCCTCGGCGACGGTCGGCCCGAGACCGGTGGGGGAGGGGTGCTGCGGGGACGGCGACAGCAGTTCGCGGGCGGTGCGCACCAGGCGCAGCCGGTCGTTCTCGCCCCAGACGAGGGCCTGTTCGCGCAGAGTGGCCAGCGCGCCGGGCAGCGCCGCCACGATCGCGGCGCCCGCATCGTCCCGGTGCTCCCCGTCGTCCCGGCCGTCGCCCGTGAGCAGGCCGAGCAGAATGTCGTACGGGGCCGATTCGGGTGCGACCGCCAGCGCCTCCGCGGTCTGCAGGGCGAAGCGGTCGAGGTGCTCCAGGGCGCGGACGACGGAGGCACGGGTGCCGGCGCGCGTCGCGAGCTGGGTGATGTCGCCGGGCACGGGGGTGAGGAGATCGGGCCGGGCACGCAGCAGCCCGGCCAGTGACTCGTCGTCCCGGGCGCGCAATGCCTCGGCGAGCGTCCGCGGTGGTGTGGTCATCCCCATCCGTCCCACGGTAGTCGCTCCGGACAGGCCCGAGGGCGCTACCGTCGGTGCAGGGCGGTAGAGGGGAACCATCGCGTGGGGATCGAGAGCGACCAGCTGGTCTACGACTACCTGAGCCGGGTCGGCGACCTGGCGCAGCAGCAACAGCTTTCCTCGGGCACCCGGATGAGGCTCGTGTCGGCGCTGCGGGGCGAGATCGACCGGCAGCGCGTGGCGCAGGCGGCGGACACGCCCGGGGCGGTGCGCCGCATCATCGGGAAGCTCGGCACACCCGACGAACTGGTCGCGGCGGCGGCCTCGTCGGCCGACGGGACACCGCCGCTGCCGCAGGAGCCGGACACGGGCGATGCGCAGGCGACGGGGATCCCGCGCCCGCGCCGGGCGAGGCTCCGGAAAGACACTTCGCGCAAGGGCGCGTCGGAGGCACGGGGGGAGGCCTTGCGGACCCCGCCGCGGCCGGTGCCCTCCCCGCCGCACCGTGCGGGCTCGGACGAACTCGGCCCGTCCGGGGACGACACGGACTGGTGGAGCGTGGCCCCGGGCCGGTTCGGTGACGTCGGCGAGTTCGGCGCGGGGACCGATGTACCGGGCTTCCGGGGCGGGGTGGAGATCCCGGCCGTGCTGAGGCCGCCGGCGGCGGATGACGACGTGTACGAGGACGAGGACGAGGACGACGAGGAGTTCGACGAAGAGGAGGAGGCCGAGGGGCCGCGCCGGCGGAGGTGGGTGCCGCGGCTGCGCCGCGCCCGCGACCGCGAAAACACCGCGCGCCGCGGCTTCTCGCACCCCCTGCTCCTGCTGGCTGCCGCGCTGCTGGTGGCCGGTGCGGTGATGGACATTCCGCAGGCCCTACCGGTCATGGCGGCCGGCTGGCTGCTCGCGTACAGCTCCCGCAAGCTGTCGCGCGCGGAGGCGAAGTGGGCAGCGATGGGGCTGCCCGGGCTTGTCGCGGCGGGCGCCCTGGTCTGGCTGTGGGGCCGGATGGACGGCCGGTGGGGCGCGCCCATCGCGGAGGGGCAGATGAGCCCCGCGATCGGCGACGCGTGGCCGTGGGTGGTGCGGGGGGCGGCCGTGGCCTCCGCGCTCTACCTGGTGTGGCGGGCGCGGGGCCCTCGGCCTGGCGGGCGGTGAGGTTGCCGCGGTTCGGGGTGGGTGCGCGTCACGTCCGTGGGTGGGGGTGGGGGCCCTCCGGGGAGACTCCTCAAAAATGGCGTGTGCACCCGACAACGGACAGGTGCCCGGGTCGTACGCCATTTTCTGCGGGGACTCCCCTGCACGC